>JAZNFR010000114.1:0-9783 GCA_045576055.1 Eubacteriales bacterium | reverse complement strand
GGTTGATATTTTCATTTATGATATAATTTTCAAAAGGAGGATTATATCATGAAATCAAAATTTACACACGAAGAGAGGCAGGCAATTTTAGATCGCTATATATCAAAATCCGAGCCACCCACAAGTATTATCAAATCCGTCGGCATTTCAAAAAGCACTTTTTACAAATGGCTATCAGATTATAGATCAGAGCAAGCGGAAGCGAAACGAAAAGGCTTAACTTTGCGAAACTTCAACTTACTTGAAGCCAAAGTCAAACGGTTGGAAGGTATTATTGAAATTATCAAAAAGGCGAACGTTTTGCCTAACGCCCCTTTGCAGCAAAAGCTTTATGTAGCCGAAAAGTTGTCGGGTGAATACAGCGTTCATATGATCTGCGATGCATTAGACATTGCCCGGGGAACTTATTACAACCACATTCTTCGCAACAAAAGAGATAATACGTGGTATGCTAAACGACGAGAAGCCCTTCGTATCCAAATACAAGAGGTCTTCGATGAAAACAGTCAAATTTTCGGTGCCAGAAAAATAACTGTCGTTTTGCGAAACAAAGGTGTTAAGGTAAGCGAAACAATGGTGCGAGAATTAATGAATGATATGGGACTTGTAAGCATTCGGCAGGAAGCAAAAAAGCTTTATGCCGATGAAATTCAAAGACACAAAAATTATTTGAATCAAGAATTTGAGCCTGATGCTCCCAATCAAGTATGGGTAAGTGATGTTACCTATTTTAAATGCAACGGAAAATCGTATTATATTTGTGTTATTATCGACTTGTATGCACGAAAAGTCATTGCTCATAAAGTAGGCAAGAAAAACAGCACGCAGCTAATTAAAACAACGTTCAAAAAAGCCTATGAAAATCGACAGCCGTTAGCCTCTTTGATTTTTCATACCGACCGAGGGGCTAACTACTGTTCCAAAACGCTAAATGATTACATAAAAGCATTGGGAGTTACTCGTTCATTTTCACGCCCATACGTTCCTTATGATAATTCCGTCGTTGAGTCTTTCTTCGCTTCTTTAAAGAGAGAAGAATTGTATAGAAAGAAATATCGCACAGAGGGAGAACTCCTCCAATCGATTGATGATTACATGGAATTTTACAACACACGCCGTCCCCATGCCAAGATCCAATACAAGACTCCTGACCAAAAGGAGCGTGAATATTCAGAAATATTCGGAAATCTTGACAATTAGTAATCGGACTATGGGGGTTCAGAAATAAGCTTTTGATCTAAACTGTATGCCAATTTTGCATTTTTCTGTTTTGAAGTCCGATTAGAAAATAAAAAATGCGACCTTGAAGCGCCGCATAAAGTAAGGATTTATAAAGAAAACACCATTGTTATTCGAACTTAGTGGGTTCGGATTTCAATGGTGTATTCATATGGCTGGGGATCTAGGATTTGAACCCAGACATACAGAGTCAGAGTCTGCTGTGCTAACCATTACACAAATCCCCAATTGACAACACAATTATTATATATACAAATAACTAATTTGTCAAGTGGAAATTTTCTAAAAGTTAGATTGTAATAAATTTTATTTTATAATGCCATAGGTATTAGAGACGGGATCGCGAAAAATTGCAATTTCGGGTGGGTTGAATGTAAAGGCTACAAATAAAATCCCAATTAAAATTAATGCAAATAGCTTAACCTTAGGGCGAAGGCACTTGACGCATCCACATTTGAAGAGCCTATATTCAAAATAATATGCCATAAGTGCACTAATAAAGAAAATAGCTATATTTATCCAGTCAGGACTCTTTCCAACAATGCCGTTATAGGTGTAAAAAACAGTCGGTATTAAAGCCAAGCCGAAAACAGTGCCATATAGCTTTACACACCAAAATTCCTTTACATCCTTGAAGAAAAAGCTTTGAAAAATTGCAAAAAGAAGCATAGGGAAAAACAGTAGCTTCATATGCTCCCAGGTTGACTCATTAACCCCCGAAAAGGGTGCAACAAAAACGCTTTTTTCTGTCCAGTCGTATAAAAAGTGCAAAAGCGTTCCAACAAGTGAGGTCACGGCAAAACCCATTAACTGCCAAAGAGATAGTGATTTTTTCATATACACCTCCAATTTTTAAAATTATATTCATATTTTCTATGCCTTTATTACCATTTTTATTGAATTTTTTGCTCCGTTGTGATAATATTATCAATATAAAATATGAAGGAGGAGAAAAATGCTTACTACGTTTTTAATTGCCCTAGGCGTTGTGTTCACTATGCTTTTATATGCTGTGCCGGGCTTTTTGCTTGTAAAAACCAAGCTTTTAAAGGAAAGTCATATATCAGCCTTTGCAAAGCTACTAATGTGTGTTTGCTCCCCCTGTCTTGTTTATTCTTCAATTACAAGAAACAAGTTTTCAAGTGGACTAGCCCTTAAGCTTGTTTTTGCCTTTGTATTTATAACTGCTATATTTTTACTCGTTCTTTTGCTTTTCCATTTTGTTTTCAAAAAGAAAAGAGAGGACGAAAAATATAGAATATTCAACCTAGCCACCACCTTTTCAAACTGTGGCTTTATGGGTGTGCCAGTGCTTGAGGCGCTTTTTCCTGACTATCCTGAGGCAATTGCCTTTTCCGCTATGGCGTCGCTTTCTATGAATATTCTTGCTTGGACAGTTGGCGCGTACCTAATTTCACAAGATAAAAAGTACATAAGTCCAAAAAAGATTTTCTTAAATCCAGCTACTGTCGCACTTGTTATAGCACTTCCGATTTTCGTTTTTGGAATCCCAACCCCAGACGTTTTTGAAAACGCCATAGGCTTACTTGCTAAAATGACAACTCCACTTTGTATGCTTATTATGGGTATGCGCTTAGCTTGTATCCCTCCCAAAGAGGTTTTCTTGCGCCCTATGCAGTATCTAATTATTTTTATAAAGCAAATAGCGCTCCCTCTTGTTGTTATGCTCATTTTACTTGTAATACCATTTGACCCACAAATGAAGGCATCAATATACATTTTGACCGCTTGTCCTGTTGCCACCGTTATTCTTAATATGGCAGAAATGATAGGGAAGGGGCAAAAAAGCGCGGCAAGCTTAGTTTTGCTTGGCACATCGCTATCAATTATGACAATTCCTGTTATGTCGCTATTGATAATAGTATTTTAAAGCCACCCATAAAAGAGTGGCTTTTTCTATTGAAAGATAGCTTTATTTGTGGTATAATTTAACTATATTTTTATAATGAGGACTATATGAAAAGAGAAGAACTAAAAAAACTAGTATTTGCCGCACTCTTTTTGGCTATCGGTATAGTTTTGCCTGTTTTTACAGGGCAAATCAAGGAAATAGGCGATTCGCTTTTGCCAATGCATCTGCCTGTTATGCTATGTGGATTTTTATGTGGCGCAAAATATGGATTTTCTATTGGCATTATGCTACCGTTTATTCGTTCACTCACCTTTGGTATGCCACCGCTTTACCCAAATGCTATTTGGATGGCGCTTGAACTAGCAGCCTATGGCTTAGTTGTAGGACTTGTGTTTATAAAAACAAAGAGGCTAAAAAGAGGTAGCATATTAATTCCACTTGTATCTTCTATGGTAATAGGTAGAATCGTTTGGGGAATTGCCAAGGCAACACTTTTAGGCATAGGTGGAAAGGCATTTACAATAAATGCGTTTATCGTTGGTGGCTTTGTGGATGCTGTGCCAGGAATAATAATACAGCTTGTATTAGTACCACTGATTGTCGGCATTTACAAGGATTCAAAAATCAAAACAGAAAGGGTAAAGAAATGAAAACTATTGCATTCCCCTACGGTAAGGAGCATATTGAATATTCATTTAAGGATGAGGAGCTTTTAGGCGTTCTTGAATCGCCAATCAATAGCTACAACCCTAAAAAATCTGAAGGTGATTTGGTAAAAGAGGCAATGGAAAACCCAGTCGGCTCTCCACGTCTAAGTGAAATAGCAAGGGAAAAGAAAAATGTGGTTATAATAGCAAGCGACCATACTCGCCCCGTTCCTAGCAAGCTAATAATTCCTAATATGCTAAAGGAAATAAGAGAATCAAGCCCAAATGCTAAAATTACTATTTTAATCGCAACGGGCTGTCATAGAGGCACAACCAAGGACGAGCTTGTTTCTAAGTTCGGCAAGGAAATAGTTGAAAACGAAAATATAATTATTCACGATTGTGATGATGAAAATCAAATAAATATAGGCATTCTTCCGTCGGGTGGCGAGTGCTTCGTTAATAAAATAGCAATGGATGCTGACCTGTTAGTCTCCGAGGGATTTATCGAGCCACACTTTTTTGCTGGCTTTTCTGGGGGACGCAAGAGCCTTTTACCTGGTGTTTGCGCCCGTCAAACTGTACTTGCAAACCACTGCTCAGAGTTTATTGACAGTCCATATGCACGTACTGGTGTTTTAGAAAACAACCCAATACATAATGATATGCTTTGGGCGGCAAAGAAGGCGAAGCTTTGCTACATAGTAAATGTTGTTTTAAACGAGAAAAAGGAAGTTATATACGCAGTTGCAGGCGACCTTGAAAAGTCACACAAGAAGGGTACTGATTTCCTTTTGTCTTTATGTCAAGTAGATAAATGCGAAGCTGATATTGTAGTTACAACAAATGGTGGATATCCCCTTGACCAAAACGTTTATCAAGCTGTAAAGGGTATGACAGCGGCTGAAGCAACCGTTAAAAAGGGTGGGGTAATTATTATGCTCGCTAAATCAAATGACGGCATAGGTGGCGACCATTTTTACCATCAGCTAGCAGATGAGGATGATATAAATAAAACAATGGCAATCTTTCGTAAAAGGGATAGAAGCCAAACAGTTCCAGATCAATGGCAAACGCAGATTCTATTGCGTGTTCTTATGCACGCAACGGTTATTTACGTTTCAGATATGGACAAAGAAATTATAGAAAAAATGCATATGACTTATGCTGGGTCAATAGATGAGGCGCTTCAAATTGCCAAGAAAATCTTAGGCAACCAAAGCCCCAAAATCACCGCTATTCCCGATGGCATTTCAGTAATTGTAAAATAAAAAGAGGATGTAATTTACATCCCCTTTTTTTGTTCCTTTTTCTTTGACCTATATATGTATAGATAAACAAATATTGCGATGGTGGATAAAATAACGCCAACAAGCATACCAGCCTTCAAGCCAACCTGCTCAGTTGAGAGGCTTAATTTTTCTGCAAGGCTTACAGCGAAGCTGCTTGATTTTGTTGCGTCTGTGACAATTCCCACAAGCTGAGGGCCAAAGGAAGCGCCAAGGTCGCCACCTGCTGCCATCATAGCGTAAATAAATACGCCGGCAGATGGGAACTTCTCAGAAGCGATAACCAAGCATCCTGGCCACATCATAGAAACGCAGAAGCCTGTAAATGCACACGCCAAAAGCCCTAAAATAGGAACACCTGAAATTGTTGCAATTAAGTAGCAGGAGGTAGAGCCGATAGCCCCAATAAACAACACCTTTTCGATGTTTTTGCCTCTTTTTGCGTAAAGAGTACGGCCAAGACCAAGCGCCAAGGCGAAAAGAGCAACTCCAAAAATGTCGCCCCAAACCTTAGGGATACCAAGTGCGTTTTCAATAAAGCTAGAGCTCCATTGTGCCATTGTACATTCAGCTGCACCACCAAGGAAAATTGCAAAAACTGAAATCCAAAGCCACTTGCTCTTAAAGAATTCTAATGCACCAGATAATTTTTCAGGTGTTTCAAGATTTGGAAGCTTAGCGCCCGCAAACATTGAAATTGAAAATACCGGAATTGACATAAATATAATAGGTAAAACCCACCAATACTCCTTTGGAAAAACCAATAGAAATAGTGTGCTTATAAGAATAACAGCGACAACGCCCCACGCATAAATTGAGTGAAGCTTGCTCATATCCCTTTCAGGATTCTCGCTTGGAATAGCAGCAATAACAGGGCTAATAAGCACCTCGGCAAAGCCACTAGCGGCTGAGAAAATAATTGTTCCAATAACAAGTCCTATATAAATATTATTACTGAAAATAAACGGTGCAAGAGCATAAACACCAAGACCAATAACGGTTAAAAATGGTGTCATTTTAACTGCTAATGGAATATTGAATTTGTGTGAAAAAAATGAAAAAATTAAGTCGATTCCCAGCTGTGTAACAAAATTGATTAGCACCAAAAGACCGAGAAGCGAATATGAAATTCCATAAAGAGAACGAAATGTCAAAAATAGCACAGGCGAAAGATTTCCAACCACTGCCATAGCAACATTGACAGAATAGCAAGCTAGCTTGACTCTTTTAAATCCCATAAAATCACCTCCAAAATTAACTAGAAAACATTCTATCATAATAGACATGAAAAATCAAGCAAAATGCACGTTATATTTTTTAAAATTATATTGACATCTTATTTCTAATAATGATAAAATAATTGTAGCTATAAAACTAGATTTTTGGAGGACGAATTATGGCTAAAAAAGATAGTATGAGCATAATGAATGAATTTAAAAATGCTCCTAAAAAAGAACAAATCACATCACAAAGAAAGCTAAAGGTTGGTATTATCGGTACCGGCTGGATTGCTGATGCCCACGCAAGCAAATATAAGGAAATGGAGGATGTTGAGATAGTTGCTTTGGCTGACCTCGTTTCTGGTAAGGCGGAAAAGTTTGCAAAGAAGTGGGAAATCGAGGGTGCAAGATGCTACCCATCACACAAGGAGCTTCTTGATAATGAGGAGCTTGATGCTGTTTCTATTTGCACATATAATAGAACCCACGCGGAGTGCACAATATATGCGTTAAAGAAGGGTGTAAACGTTCTTTGTGAAAAGCCAATGTCCGTTACTCTTGAGGAAGCAATTGAAATGCGCCGTGCAGAGAAGGAAAGTGGAAAAATTCTTTCTATCGGCTTCCAACCAAGAATGGACCCAAATATGAAGAAAATTAAGGAAATTGTAGAGTCAGGTATTCTTGGAGATATTTATTACATCCAAACAGGTGGTGGACGCAGAAGAGGAATTCCAACCCCATACGGCACAACCTTTATTGAGGATGAAACCGCGGGAATCGGTGCAATGGGCGATATCGGCTGCTATTCACTTGATATGGTTCTAAACGCAATAGGATATCCAAAGCCACTAACCGTTAGTGGATATAAATCAGATTTCTTTGGCAAGGACCCAAAAACATATACATGGCACCCTGAATATGCAGAAAAGTTTGGCGTTGAGGACTTTGCCGCTGGCTTTATCCGCTTAGAGGGTGGAATTATCCTTGACTTCCGTATTGCATGGGCAATGAATCTCGATACCCCAGGTGATACAATAATTATGGGTAAAAAGGGCTCACTTCGTATCCCATCAACTGAATGCTGGAACGGCTCCGTTGGTGGACCGATGAAGATTTATAGTGAGATGGCAGGCTCACAGGTTTGTACCGAGATTCCAATCTTACAATCTCCTGATATCTTCTATGAAAAGCTCCGTTCATTCCTTGATGCAATCATCACAGGTGGAAAAGCTCCTGTTCCAAGTGAGCAAATCGTAATAAACCAAGCAATAATCGATGGCATTATCAAATCAGCCAACCTCGGCAGAGAAATCGAAGTTGAAATTCCAGAGGTATAAAAATAAAAACGAGTGCAAAATGCACTCGTTTTTTTATCTTATAATCAAAACTGCATCAAGGGCTGGCACCTCATATATTTCACCATTAATAGAGAACGGAATTGTACGGTCCTCTGGGTTGACCACAATATAGGCTGTTTTTCCATCACTTGCTTTCCACATAGAGGAAAGAAGAGATGGCAAGGTAATTTCCTTTCGTCCTCTTACCAAAGGAATAGTTATTTTTTCACACTCTACCTCTTGCGCACTTGTCATTTTGCCACCATAAAGGTATTTACTTGCACCATCATCATAGAATTTTTTCATATTCCTTATGAAAAGAAGCGTCTTTTCCATGCTTGGTGGCGCACTAAAATCTCGGGTGCTCCAATGCGACATTAGTTCCCCATTAGGGGCTAAAACAAGTGTCATAATATCACCAATAGAGAATGAATAAGCAAGGCGATAGCGAAGAGTGTCCATAGTTGGCAAAAACGGACATCCACATTGATTACCCATAAAGTTTCTTACATATTCGTGGTAGATATATGAGTAAAGAGGAACAACCTCACCAAATGGATAATTTAATTCAAATCTATTGTCACTCATTAAAAGATTGCCAATAAACGGCTCAGCAGCTGCACTTTCACAGCCAAAAAGCATATTGGGTGCTTTTTCGTTCCATTTTTCAAGAAGACCTTGCATATTTTTGGTCATCCATTCGCCTGGCATAGGTGGGTGGTTATGGTTCCTCGCGTAACACATATATTGACCGCCTCCGTGGTTTTGGTCAAGTATTTGTGCATAGTCAACGCCACTATTAAATACAGGCGAAAATCCCTCGTCAAGTAATTCTTGTCCACGCTTTGATGCAGGGCAAATATCATAGCCGTATCGCTGATAAGGCGTACATGTTCTTCCAAGCTCAGCCTTATTTGCGGGTGAGTGGCATACACCACTTAAAACATCCTCATTCTTTATTTTTTCTTCACAGTTATAGCTTTCAATTAGTGTGCTTCTTAGGGTGTAGCCAAAGCCAGAGCAGTAAACACCAAATAAATCGCCATTACTATGTAGAATATCTTTAAATCTATTGAACTCGTCTTCACCACCGAATGGAGGCCAAACGTAAGGAGGCGCCCATGGGGCTGTACCCTCCCAATGCATCAAAAGTGCCATAATTTGCGCGTTGGTTGCTTCCTTTATTTTATTTAAATGAGGAAGAGCATTTGTGTATGGAAATAGTGCATTTGGCTCCATACTGTCAGTGTCGTGCATTCCACGAACAGGATAGGTAACAATTAAGGGTGAGCCCTTATACCACTCCGGAAGCTTTTTGTTTTGTGGCAATGGCACAAGGTTCTCGGGTAAATTGTTTTCAAACCATTTTCTATATATTTCGGCAGCGCTTTTCCAACCAGCACCACAGCTTTGCCAGACAATAGGGAAGTCCTGCTTGTAGTCTTCGCCATAGTTAACGCCAGAGTAAAGGCGTATTTGCAAGGCAACACAGTCATCGAGCTGATAAAAATCAATGCCCTTAAAGCCTCTTTCTTTGTCGTGTGCACCAATATATAAGCCAACATCATCGAACAAATAAGCTAAAAACTGGGATGAAACCATATTTGGAAAAATAAAATATGCACCCGACATAGGAAATTCAGGCTCATATCGTGGTAATGCAGTTTCGTCAGAAAGGAGCATACCCTCATCGTAAGAAAACAAAATTTTTCCACCCAATGGGTCGTTGTCTACCAACCTTGGTAAGCATATTTTAGGAAATTCCACCCACTCAAGCGCGTATTCCTTTGGTACATTGTCAATTTCAATTTGCCAAGAAATAGACGAATTAGCTGTTATAAAAACACTAACGCAAAGAGAAGGGAAGTCTTTACCAAAGCCTGAAAAAACAATACTATCATTATTCACTGATACACACTGTGCTTTGGTTGAATCAATTAAATAGCACTGTCCGTCTAGGTCGCGTAGCCTTGCACAAAAAATGGGGCAAGAAAAGGACGAAAATTCGCGCTTGCCTAATTTAAAATAAGAAATTACGCCACTTTTTTCATCTATATGAAGCTCAATATCCTTTGCAAAAACCTCGTACATTATACCCTCCCAAAAGTGTGTAAGATGTATATTTCAATTATACAATAAAAGAATTCTATGTTCAATAGTTTTATTAAAATTGAATCG
>JAZNFR010000113.1:0-8022 GCA_045576055.1 Eubacteriales bacterium | reverse complement strand
TCACTTTTTTGTATTTTTTTGTCCTTCCAAACGTATTTTTGTTCAATTTAGATAAATCTAATAAAGAATTTACTATATATTGAGTTTTTTATTTGACATACGCTCGGTTATTTGTTATAATAATTTATAAGGCTATTATTTAGGAGGCGTTATGGAGATTTTTTCCGCACTTATTGGAAATGAAGATATTAAGCTTACTCTCGGTAACGCTATCAGAAGCAAGACGTTTTCGCACGCATATATCATCGAGGGCAAACGGGGCTCGGGCAAAAAGACCGTTGCTCGCTTAGCCTCTGCCGCTATTATGTGCAAGAGCAAGACAAGCTTGCCGTGCGGCGTGTGTGACACTTGCAGAAAAATCTTAAACGACAGCTGCGTTGACGTAAGATTTTATAACGCCTTTAAGGTTGAGGACGTACGAAAAATTAAGGAAGCAATTTACCAAAGCGCAACCGAGTGCGATTATCAAATTTTCATTTTGAACGACACGCAAAAAATGACCCCTCAGGCTCAAAACGCACTTCTTTTGTCACTTGAGGAGCCACCGAAAAACGTTGTGTTCTTCCTGCTCACAGAGGATGCAACTATGCTACTTGAAACAATTCGCTCTCGCGCTCAAATTCTAAGGACTACGCCTCTTAATACAAATGAGCTAAGAGAATACGCCATGCGCGAAAACGCTGAAATCGATAGTGACACGCTTGATAAGCTCATACAGCTCTCGGGTGGCTCGCTCGGATATCTTTTAGAGCTGCTTGACAAATCTAAGGGCGACTTAATAATTAAGCTTCGTTCCGACGCGCTCGAATTTATACGCGGTGCGCTTTATCTTGACACCACCTCGGCAAAGCTGATTCACTCTATGTTTACTTGGCAAAGAGATAAGGTTAAGGAGCTTTTGGGGCTTTGTCTGCTCGCGCTTCGCGATTTAGCGGTTACGAAAAAGTATAAGGGCGCACAGCTCTCCTTCTTCACGTCTTACGAGGAAACGCGCGATTTTGGCGCACGACATTCGTTAAAGAAGCTGCTCGATTTAACCGATGCAATAATGAATGGAATTGACGCCTTCTCGGTTAACGCATCCGTGCCTTCGGTTTTGACGAAAATCCTTACGTCGTGCAACTAATTTGATTATATAGAAAGAGTAAAAATATATGGCAGAAGAAATTAAGAATGAAAATGTAAAAACGGTCGAGGTTATCGGCGTTCGCTTTAAGGAAAGCGGAAAGACATATTACTTTGCACCGAACGGTGTTAAGGCAAAATTAACTGACTACGCGGTTGTGGAAACGTCACGCGGACTTGAGTTCGGCAAGGTTGCCTGCGAAAACAAGGAGGTGCCCGAAAGCGAGCTTGTGCCGCCGCTTCGCCCCGTTGTCAGAATTGCGACGCCAAACGATATGAAAACCTACGAGCTTCTTAAAACGAAGCAGGAGGAGGTTTTGAAAATCTGTCAAGCCAAGGTAAACGCACACGAGCTTGAAATGAAGCTTGTTGAGGCGGAATATACCTTTGATATGACTAAGCTCACCTTCTATTTTACCGCTGATGGCAGAATTGACTTCCGTGAGCTTGTAAAAGACCTTGCTTCTACATTCAAAACAAGAATTGAGCTTCGCCAAATCGGTATTCGCGATGAAACAAAGTTTATGGGTGGACTAGGAATTTGCGGCCGTCCATTCTGTTGTAGCACATTTTTGCCTGATTTTTGTCAGGTTTCAATCAAGATGGCGAAGGAGCAAAATTTATCTCTTAACTCCTCAAAAATTTCTGGTGCTTGTGGCAGACTTATGTGTTGCTTACGCTTTGAGCACGACGCATATGTTCAAGAAATAAAATTAACACCACCAGTTGGTGCGTTTGTAAAAACCCCTGACGGAGATGGTGATGTTGTTGAATCTCATCCAATCGCTGGCACTGTTAAGGTTAAGTTTGGCGAGGCTGTACGTACATACAAAAGGGACGATGTAAAAATTGTAACTCCACCAAAGCAAAAGGAAGCAAATCCCCAAGACAATGAATAAAAATATAGACCGTGCATATATTTAATTTGCACGGTCTTGTTTTATGTATGAAAAAATAACATAGGGTGGATTATAAAAAAATTGTCGAACCTTATTGACAAATTGATTTTTTATGCTACAATAAAAGTGTAAAATTTTTATGGAGGTGTTTATCGTGGCTTATAAGATTACAGACGATTGCATCGCTTGTGGCGCTTGTGCTGACGCTTGTCCTTGTGGTTGTATCACAGAGGGTGACGGCATCTACGTTATCAACGCTGATGAATGTATTTCTTGTGGTGCTTGCGCAGGCAACTGCCCTGTTAATGCTCCTGTTGAGGAATAATTTTCTGTACATATATTAGGTTGCTTATTACGTAATGAGTAAACATAGCCTCACTATGTATAACCTTTAAAGAGTACGATTAGTTTGGACCTTTGCGTAGCTTTGCAAAGGTCCTTTCTTTTAAACACGATGCTGAAATAATATGGTTTTAAACGAAAACGAAAGAATTAACGAAATAAACGAAAACTTAAAGCTTATTGAAAACAAAGATTCACTTACATTTGGTACGGATGCATATTTGCTTTCTGCTTTTATGCCTACACACCAAAATAAAATAGGTGTTGAGCTTGGATGCGGCTCCGGAGTTATATCTCTTCTAGCATTATCCAGAAAAAAAGCGCGACACGTGTACGGAATTGAGGTTCAAAAAGCGATTGCAGATATTGCAAAAAGGAATGCAGAGTTGAATGATTTTTCTGATAAATTTACAGTTATATCGAAGGATTTGCGTCAGCTTACTACCAATGATACAAACGGCGAGGTTGATTTTGTATTTTCAAATCCACCATATATGAAGGTAGATTCAGGAAAATTAAACGAAAATGAGCATAAAAACATTTCAAGACACGAGATTTTTGGAGATATTTCTGATTTTTGCGCTTGTGCAAAAAAGCTTTTAAAGCATGGTGGAGATTTTTATCTAGTATATCGTCCAGACCGTTTAATAGACTTGCTTTTTTCATTAAGAAGTAACAATTTAGAGCCAAAAAGAATAACCTTTATACACGCAAATTCACACACTCCCCCTTCTATTTTGCTGATTTCTGCAAAGAAAGGCGGAAAAAGTGGACTAACCATAGATAAGCCACTTTATATTTATAAGGATGGCACAAAAAATTATACAGACGAGTTTGAGAGAATATATAAAAACTGCCAAATCGAGAGGTAAAAATGAGAAATAAAGAGCCAAGAAACGCTTTTCACGAGGATAAAAACAAAATAGTTGGAGGAACTTTATATTTAGTTGCTACCCCAATAGGAAATCTATCTGACATTTCAGAAAGAGCCTTAAAGGTTCTCTCCGAGGTCGATTTTATAGCTGCCGAGGACACAAGAAACTCTGGTAAATTACTTGCCTATTTCGGAATTTCCAAGCCTATGGTTAGCTATTTTGAGCATAATAAAAGAGAGCGTGGCGAGGTGATTTTAGCGCGTCTTTTGGCAGGCGAATCCTGTGCGCTAATTACCGATGCTGGCACTCCTGCAATTTCAGACCCCGGCGAGGACTTAGTTGTTTTATGTGCAGAAAATGGCGTTCCAGTTACATCTATCCCTGGTTGCTCGGCTGTTGTTAACGCACTTGCTTTGTCTGCGTTGCCAACCGGCAGATTTTGCTTTGAGGGATTTTTAAGCACAAATAAAAACGAGCGCTTTACCCGTCTAAACGAGATAAAATGCGACACTCGTACAACTATTTTTTACGAAGCGCCACACAAGCTACAAAAGACACTTGACGACCTATATTCTGTTTTTGGCAACCGTAGGATTTCCCTATGCCGTGAGCTTACAAAATTAAACGAGGAGATTTTACGAACTACCCTTTCTGGTGCTATTGAATATTATAACGAAAACACACCTAGAGGTGAATATGTTTTGGTGATTGAGGGCGCATCAATTACCGAAATAAATGAAAATATGTTTTGGAAAAGTATGTCAGTCGAGGAGCACCTTGATTATTATTTAAACGATGGTCTTAAGAAAATGGATGCAATTAAGGCAGTTGCCAAGGACCGTGGGGTTTCAAAGAGCGAGATTTATAAATTAGTTAATGCTGACTGATATTTTTATAGGGTGGGATAATTCCACCCTTTTTATTTTAAATATTTTAAAATTATATTGATATTATTGTTATTTTCTGCTAAAATATATATTTAGAGAATTTGGATAATGGCGAAGGGAGAAGCTAATGGCAAAGATTACTTTTGTAAATGGATGCGTTTTCAACACTGAAAGCGAGACCTTTGAAAAGAAAAATGTTGTCACTGAAAACGGATACATATCATCCATCGGTTTGGACATTCCAAGCGATAGTGAAATTGTTGATTTAGACGGCAAATATCTTATTCCTGGCTTAGTTGACGTTCACACACACGGTATTGGTGGCTATGACTTTAATGATGCTACCAAGGAGCAGGTCGAAAAAATGCGAATGTGCTACGCAAAGGCAGGCACAACGTCAGTTATGGCTACTTTTGCCTCGCAAACTCCTGACAATTTAGTTAAATATATTTGCGAAACAAATGAAAATAGAAATAAAGACGATGGGTATGCAAATATCATTGGTATTCATATCGAAGGAAGATACCTAAACCCGTCAAAAAAAGGCGCACACAGCGAGAAGCTGCTTGCAAATCCAGCCCTTGACGAGCTTGACAGGTTAACCGAGGTTATGATGCCTTGTCCTATGCACTTCTCTTTAGCTCCTGAGCTTGAGGGTGCTGAAGCTTTTATTAAGCAAATTAAAAAGCTAGGTGGAACAGTTGGTATTGCACACACGAATGCGACATACGAGGAGTCTATGGATGCGATTTCTTGGGGTGCGACATCCTTTACGCATACATTCAACGCAATGACAAGCGTACACCATCGAATGCCAGGTGCAACAGTATGTGCTATGACAAACGATAATGCTTATGCTGAGGTAATTTCCGATGGTGAGCATTTGCACCCAGCAATAGTTAATTTGATTTATAAATCAAAGCCAAGCGACAAAATGGTTTTAATAACCGACTCTATGGCTGCAACTGGCGAGCCTGATGGCGAATATTCAATTGCCGGCTCCCCAGTAACTGTTATAAATGGTCGAGCAATTATTTTGCCAAGCGGCACAATTGCAGGAAGCACCTTAACAATGTTCATGGCTGTTTGCAACCTAATGAAGTTTGCGGGAATCCCGCTTGAAAAGGCTATTAAATATGCAACTATCAACCCTGCAAAAATGGTTAATGCCAAGAATGTCGGCAAAATTGAGACGGGCTATCGTGCCGACTTTATTATAGTAAATGACAAAACAGCACCAGAATTAAAAGGCGTATATATCGGTGCTAAGAAATTAGAGGTATAAAAAATGAATAAGGAAAAATATTATATAACTACAGCTATTGCATATGCTTCAGGCAAGCCACATTTTGGAAACACCTATGAGGCTATTGCGACTGATGCGATTGCAAGATATAAAAGACAAAGAGGCTATGATGTGCGCTTTATGACCGGTACAGACGAGCACGGTCAAAAGGTACAAAATCTCGCTGAAAAAGCAGGCATAACACCTCAAGCATATGTTGATAATGTTTCTGGACAAATAAAAGAGCTTTGGAAGCTTATGAATGTCTCAGAGGATTACTTTATTAGAACTACCGATTCATATCATAAAACTGCAGTTGAGCATATTTTCAAAAAGCTATATGACCAAGGCGATATTTATAAGGGTTATTATGAGGGTCTTTACTGTACTCCTTGTGAATCCTTCTTTACAGAAACTCAGCTTGTTGACGGCAAGTGCCCAGACTGTGGCCGTGAGGTAACAAAGACTAAGGAAGAGGCTTATTTCTTTAAAATGAGCAAATATGCTGACAGACTAATGAAGCATATTGAAGAAAACCCTGACTTTATTCAACCTGAGTCAAGAAAAAAGGAAATGATAAACAACTTCCTAAAGCCAGGTCTTCAGGACCTTTGCGTTTCCCGTACATCATTTAACTGGGGCGTTAGTGTTACATTTGACCCTAAGCACGTAATTTATGTTTGGATTGATGCGCTATCTAACTACATTACCGGTCTTGGCTACGACCCTGATAACGAGGAGCAACCAGAGCTCTTTAAGAAATATTGGCCAGCTGATGTTCATATTATCGGTAAGGACATTGTAAGATTCCACACCATTTACTGGCCTATTATGCTAATGGCACTTGGTGTTGAATTACCTAAAAAGGTGTTTGGACACCCTTGGTTTAATTTTGGCTTTGATAAAATGTCAAAATCAAAGGGCAATGTCGTTTATGCAGACGAGTTGGCTAAAAGATTTGGCGTTGATGGTGTAAGATATTACGCAATTAGCGAAATGCCTTACGCAAACGACGGCTCTATCACTTATGAAAATATCATAAATAGATATAATACTGACCTTGCAAACAACCTAGGAAATCTACTTAGCCGTACAATTGCTATGACTAAGAAGTATTTTGGTGGTGTAATCCCACAAAATGTAGCATTTGACAACGAGTTTGACAACGACTTGAAGGCAAAAACTCTCGACACTGTGTCTAAATTTACTGCTTTGATGGACGACTTTAAGCTTTCCGAGGCGGCAGAGTGCGTATTTGACATGCTAAGCCGTGCAAACAAGTATATTGACGAAACAACACCTTGGATTTTGGCAAAGGACGAAGCCCAAAAGGAACGTCTTGGCACTGTTCTTTACAACCTACTTGAAACTCTACGCTTTGGCGCTGTGCTTCTCTACCCATTCATTCCTTCAACAAGCGAGGAAATCTTTAAGGAATTGAATACTGAGCTTACAAGCTACGATACATTAAATAGCTTTGGTGCGCTTGAGAGTGGCAAGGATGTTGGAGAGCAAAAGGTTCTCTTTCAAAGAATTGACGAGGCTAAGATGCTTGCAGAAATTGAGGCTGAAATTGCAAAGAAGATGGAAGAGGCAAAGGCTAAGGAAAAGCCAGAGGGATGCGCTATTATCGGCATTGACAAGTTTATGGAGGTTGAGCTCCGTACAGCCGAGGTGCTTGAATGTGAGGCTGTTCCTAAGGCTAAAAAGCTACTAAAATTACAGCTTGACCTAGGCTATGAAAAGCGCCAGGTTGTATCTGGCATTGCTAAATTCTACAAGCCTGAGGAATTGGTAGGCAAAAAGGTAATAGTTGTTGCTAACCTTTCCCCTGCTAAGCTTTGCGGAATTGAATCCAACGGTATGATTTTGGCATCAGGCGAGGAAGATGTTCGCGTTGTTTTTCTTGACAAGGATACTCCAAACGGACAAAGAGTAAGATAAAAAAAGGGGGCGATATTCGCCCCTTAGCTTTTAAAATTATGCACCCTGTGTGCGAATTTCACTTAAAAACGAGGTTATAATGACTTTATTTGATTCACACGCGCACTGCGATGATGCGCGTTATTCTGCCGAATATGAGGGTGGGACCGACAAGCTAATTAAGGACTGCATCGGCAGTGGGGTTACAAACATAATAAATATTGGTACTTGCCTTGAAAATTCAAAGGTTTCTATCGACCTTGCACATAGATTTGAGGGGGTTTATGCCTCCTGTGGCATTCATCCTTGCGAAGCTTTGGGTGTCAACGAGGTTGACTCGATAATTTGCGAGCTTGAAAAGCTTTTGGCTGATGAAAAAGCAATTGCAATTGGCGAAATAGGTCTTGACTACCATTGGCAGGATGTACCAAAGGACATTCAAGCTTTATATTTTGAAAAGCAAATGGAGCTTGCCCAAAAATTAAGTCTCCCAGTTATAATTCACGACCGCGAGGCACACGGAGACTGTCTTGAGATGATAAAGAAATTTCCTGAGGTTAAGGGCGTTTTCCACAGCTTTAGCGGTAGCTCCGAGATGGCGCATGAGCTTGTGAAGCTTGGCTGGGACATTTCATTTTCGGGCACGGTTACGTTTAAGAACGCGCGCGTGCCAAAGGAAGCGTGCG
>JAZNFR010000112.1:0-2641 GCA_045576055.1 Eubacteriales bacterium | reverse complement strand
TAGACACTTTATAGAATTACTAAATAAATACAACTTAACGGGAACGTTCAATCTTAATAGTGGATTAATGCCCGAAAATAAGGATGAAAATGATAGGGTTTCCCTTGAAGAGATTTCTTTGCTTTATGAAGGACACGAGGTTGCTGTTCATACTGTACATCACCCATTCCTTGAAAAAATGCCTATAAGTGTCGTTACAACAGAGATTTTAGATGATAGACGAAACCTTGAAAAGTATCTAGATTATCCTGTTCGTGGTATGGCATATCCTTTTGGCACATATGATAAGCACGTTTTTGAAGCTTGCCGTGCTTGTGGTATTAAATATTCAAGAACAACCGAGGCACACCATAATTATATTTTACCAACTGAGTGGCTAAAAATGCCATCAACCTGTCACCACGCAGACGAAAGACTATTTGAGCTAGCTGAAAGATTTGTTAACAGTGAGCCAAAGAAAGAAAGCCGTTTCACAACTCACGGCTGGCTGTTCTACGTTTGGGGACACACATACGAGTTTAGAACAGATGAGGACTGGGCGCGTCTTGAAAAATTCTTCGAGCTTGTATCCAATCGTGACGACGTTTGGTATGCAACCAATATAGAGGTTTATGATTATATCGAAGCATATAGAGCTCTAGAATATTCAGTAGACTTAACAAAGGTTTATAACCCAACAGGCATAGATGTTTATCTGATTCACGAGGATAAAAAGTATAAAATCCCTGCAGGGCAAACAGTAAAGTTTCAATAAATAGGAACGCAAAATCTAAGAATCTACAAGAGAGCTCGGCAAATTAATAAATACGCCTGATGCTCTGTAAAAAAAGAAAAACCCACTACGTTTTGCATGTTGTGAAGTGTAGTGGGATTAATTTTATATTAAAAGCAACAAATATATACCAAATGCAAACCAAGGTTGCGCATTTTTTGGTTGAAAACACCTTGTTATGGGTGTATAATGATATCAACAAATACGAGTGAGGTGAAATTATGACAATAGGAAATAGAATAACTTCATTAAGAAAAGCGCAACAACTTTCACAAGAAGAGATGGCGGAGAAAATTGGCGTATCAAGGCAGGCAGTTTCAAAATGGGAAACCGACGCTTGCGCTCCTGATGCATATAATTTAATAGCATTGGCTAAAGCTTTAAACACCAGCGTTGAATATATCGTAACAGGCAAAACAAGTGAGGAGCCAAAACCACAAACAAAAAAAGAGTTGGTTGAAGTGAAAAATTTAGCGATACTAGGGTTTATACTTTTAGTCGGTGGCTTTATTATGGCAATACTCGGTATGTTTTTACATGAAATTTGGTGCATAATCGGTGCATATATTGCAATGACAGGTGTGATTTTTGCTCTTGTGAGGAAAAAGAAAACCTTTTGTATATCATTTTCTGTAATGGCAATTCTAATAATTTTCACGATATTACTGCTTACGACATAAATAATAACAAAAAACTGAGGCCCTGTTTGATTGCTAAAATCTAACAACCGCTTGCAACGCAATACAATTTAAACTAAAATAACAAGAAAAGCCCACTATACTTCGCAATTAGCGAAATATGGTGAGCTTTTTGTTTTTTTCTAATATCTCTTGTAGGGAACGCCTAACCGTTCCTTTTATTTTAGATAGTACCAGTTACAACAAGTGTGCTTGTGCCAGGTGTTATTGAGATTATGCCAGTAACTGGGTCTTGGGTATAGGTTGCTGCAGGAACAGTAATGTTTGCAGGAACAGTTTCAAAAAATCCTGTTGCTTGATTATAATTATATTCTGTGCCCTCAGACCAAGGTGCTCCATTGAATGTTGCTGTAACGTTTGTCAAAATTGGGTCAAACAAATCAGTGATAATGGCATCGTCGGTAGCAACTAAAGGTGTGTTTCCTGTATTTTGAATTAAGAAGGTGTAAGTTACAGTTTCGCCCTCGGCAACTGGAACAGGGGAAATTGACTTTGTAATTGTAAGATTAGGACGTACATCTGCACTAACCGTTTCACTAACTGAAACAGGTGTAATTCCCATACCACCAACAGTTGCAGTGTTGATGATTTCTCCACCATCTTCTAAAGGCGCATATGCGTTTGTTGTAACCTCGTAAACTAAAATTACATTTCCATTAGCTGGTATATTAACACCGCTTATAACTAATGAGTTTGTTGTAAATGTTACTGTCGGACTTGGCTGTAGAACACCGTTGACGTAATAACGTAAGGTTCCCTCAGTGTAATCAAGAGGAGTTAAAACGCCCGTGCCAAAGGTGTAAGTGCCAAGGTCGTCGGTCACGGTTAAATTATTAAAGGCTGAAGAGCCGGAATTTATAATACTAATAATATAGGTTATTGTGTCCTTTTGCCCATAGGTCGCATTGACTGCAGTTTTAGTGGCAGAGATAACCTCTAAAATTTCGCCAATGGCTACATTTGAATTTGTTACAGTGTTACCATAGGACAAGGTCGCTTGATTAGTAAATTGAGCCATATTATATTCCTTTCATAAATTTGAGGGCTTAAAGCCCTCACTATATAATATGATATTATTAGAAAAAGGACACAATATATTAATATATGTGAACATATGTGCAAAAGATAATGTAAAAACCAATATAAAAAGGGAGGATTTTGTCCTCCCAAT
>JAZNFR010000111.1:0-2451 GCA_045576055.1 Eubacteriales bacterium | reverse complement strand
AAACAATTCATTAATTAGCACGTATAACTACAAAACAAGTGACTTTGTGGCATATGAAGAGAAAAGCAAATTAACAATTGTTGATATTAGTGAAACCTCAACTGGCGTTACACAACATGCTTACGGCTTTGTAAAATCAATAAACGCCTTTGAAATTGAAAACTATATAATGACAGACTATTCAAGCAAGGCAGATGCTTATTTTGAAGACGTTTTAGGAAATATTAAAATAAACAATCTTTACCTAACATCGCCACAAAAGGACGAGCAAGAGGTTTACGATAAAATTATTAAAATAGCAGAAAATGATGGAATAAGTGTGTTTGAACTAAAGGAAAGGTTAGTTATCTCGGGTGCAACCATTGATTTTTCAACTAAAAACACACTTGACCGCTCGAAAAAGAGAAGTGTTTCATTCAACATAAGCGCAGAAGGAATTGACTTCCTATATTTAGGCTCGGCAAGCTATGAAATCTTTGATTACTTTACTGAAAAATCAGCCTATATGGCTGATGCTGTGGTCTTTGGTTCACACGGACCGACCTATAAGAAAACGTACAATTACGAAATGCCAAATGTAGAGAGTATAATATTTTACGGCGGTGCTTTTGAATTTGCAAACGAAAGGCTTGTTGATAAATATAGTGACATAATAATAGAAACAAATGATGAGCCAGTAAGGTTTAAATTCAAGAGAGAAAAATAGCATACTTGACTTTTAGTTAAAAAGAATATAAAATATAGTTAGAATCAAAAGTGAGGAGATAATTATGGAATCTTTACGCGAGCTATATAAAATCGGTAGAGGGCCATCAAGCTCTCATACAATGGGGCCTGAAAGGGCGATTAAATCTATTAAAAATAGACACCCCTCGGCAGATTTTTTCAAAATCGTGCTTTTTGGCTCACTTGCCTTAACTGGTGAAGGACACGGCACGGATAGAATAATTAAAGAAACCCTATTGCCAACGAAATGCGAAATAGTCTTTGATAAAAAATCTCCTTGCGATTTTCACCCAAACACTATGGATGTTTATGCCTACCAGGGAAAGAAGCTTCTTTCTAAAGAAAGAATTTATAGCGTTGGTGGTGGCAAGGTCGTTTTTGATGGTGAAGCCGAGGAAAGCAAAAAAGAGGTTTACCCACACAATTCATTTACTCAAATTTCAGAATACTGTGCGCATAAAAACATAAGAATTTGGCAGTATGTTGAGGAATTTGAGGGCAAGGAAATATTTTCATACCTTAATGAGGTTTGGCAGGTTATGAAAAGCTCTATAAGAGAGGGCTTGACAACAACCGGTACATTGCCTGGCGGACTTGGAACGCAGAGAAAAGCACAATTTTTATACAACCAAAGACATATTGATGAGTCAGCACAAACAAGAGAGAACCGTCTCGTTTGCTCATATGCCTTCGCAGTTAGTGAGCAAAATGCATCTGGTGGCACAATAGTGACAGCACCAACCTGTGGCTCTTGCGGTGTTTTGCCATCTGTTCTTATGTATTATCAAGAAAAAAACAGCCTAAGCGATGATGCAATAGTAAAGGCACTCGCAACAGGTGGAATTATAGGAAATTTAATCAAGAAAAATGCATCAATCAGTGGCGCTGAATGTGGCTGTCAAGCTGAAATTGGCTCTGCCTGTTCAATGGCAGCAGGAGCACTCTCGGAGCTTTTTGAAATGGGACTTTCTCAAATTGAATATGCCTCAGAGGTTGCAATGGAGCACCACTTAGGTCTTACCTGTGACCCCATAGGTGGTCTTGTTCAAATCCCTTGTATTGAAAGAAACGCAGTAGCCGCTATGCGTGCAATTAATGCCCTTTCCCTCGCTAACTTCTTGACCGACTCGCGTAAAATTAGCTTCGATATGGTCGTTAAGGTTATGTATGAAACAGGCAAGAACCTACTAAGTGATTATCGTGAAACTGCATCGGGTGGTCTTGCAAAGCACTACGCAAAAATGGGGGACGAGAAATGAAAAGAAGGATATTTGTTTTTAGCTCGATTGTCGCTCTTATGACCCTTACACTTACCTCGTGCAAGGTCAATTGGTTTGATAAGCAATACGATGCACCTTGGTGGGCAGTAGCAATACCCGTTGCAATTTTTACAGTAGCTGTTGTTTTCGGCTGTGCTAAATATATTTCCTCAAGGGAATTTATGTGTCCTAAGTGCAACCAAAAATTCCACCCCAAATGGTGGAGAGCAATGCTTTCCGTTCACATCAATAGCGACAGAGTCTTTAAATGCCCACATTGTGGAAAAAGAAGCCTTTGTCATATTGTAAGAAAAAGCAAGGAAGATACAAAGTCTGAGCAAAAATAAAAAGCACCCATTTGGGTGCTTTTTTATTTCATCATTTCAATAAGCTCGGGAACACATTCCTCGAATTTCACTCCATAAGAGTGGTTTTCTTTATCTGGCATTGTTTTTGCAATACATAA
>JAZNFR010000110.1:0-2610 GCA_045576055.1 Eubacteriales bacterium | reverse complement strand
AAGGAAGAAAAAAAGAAAAATCCCATGAACACCCCTTGGCGATACGTTGTCTATCGTTTCTCGGGAAAAGAAAAAATAGATACCGATGACACAAGCAAAATAGTGGCAATAACCAATAAGACGTATTACAAACTACCTGCCGAGGACGATGGCAAGGTGACATATGTCGTGACGGTGCTCGACCGTTTGCAAAACGAGTCGAAGGGGAAAAAACAAAAAATAAAATTCTAAGAAACCGCCTAAATTCATATCGCCAAGTTCTTATAGAGCAAAAAATAGTTGGTTTATCTGTTTTTTCGCTGGGTGAGCATGTCGGGCTGTGTAACCAAAGAGCACGCACGCCTGAATATAAAGAACGGCGAAATGAACAGCCATCATAAAGGAATAATTTTTGAAATATAAACAGCTGCAAAAATAATGGACGACATAAATATAAGTGAACTGTTGCATGCCGATGCTCATAGCGTCGATGCCATAAATAATTTGCTGTCACAGTTATCCGCATCGCGGCACGTGGTGACAACAGACACGTTGAATGAGATACTATCCTCGCCATGCTCGCACCTGTTTGTGGCATGCGCGGGCCATAAAATAGTGGGGATGATTACCGTGGGGCATTACATGGCTCCCACAGGTACCAAGCTATGGATAGAGGATGTCGTGGTTGACAGTGAGGCACGTGGAAAGTCAATAGGTCGTCGTCTTGTGCAGCATGCTGTGGCATTTGCCGGCAGCATAGGCGGTACCCTCATGCTTACATCGCGTCCCACAAGAAAAGCCGCCAATGCTTTGTATGCATCGGCGGGCTTTGAGTTAAAAGAGACAAATGTGTATAAAATGAAAATCGAAAAACAGCCTTAGTAGCTTGTTTCGTCGTACGCTTGTAATTCTATCGATAGCGACAATAACGCTCTGCGTTTTAGCATGGCGATGGTGTCTTGCACACGTTTTGCCGGTAGAGCTTTCCAATCCTTGTTTTTGCTGTTTACATATTGCCAAATGATTTCGGCTGCCTCCAATGCGCTTTTTCCCTCAATAACAAGTAGCATCAGAACGGTCTGGTCGCGTTTGTTCAGTTGGTCGTATGCCAACCATACGGGTGGCATTTTCCTCTCCTCTTCCTTTGTGAATTGGTCTAATTCTTTTACTATATCTAATTGGTCGATAGATTCCATTTTGTATTTTTCCTCTTTCTTCTTCTTGGCGAGGAAATAGTTTGTTGTGCAACGCGACAGATAGCTGCTTAGCGACGCTCCATTACGCTTGCTGAACATTCGCAGGACCTTCCAGTTGTCGGCCGAAACGAACTCGTAGAACTCTCCTAAAATGGAACTAACCCCTTCGTTGTTAAACAATGCGGCCGATATGTAGTTGAGGATAGGGGTGCATTTTACATTGAAAAAATAGTTCTGCGCCTCCTGTATGCATGGCGTTGCCATTACACATTTTATCAACTCGTAATCGTCCAGTTGGGCGTAATTATTTAATTTTACAAGCATAAGGATAGGTGTTATTTGTCAGCAAAGATACAATAAAGAAACGAAAGTGAGTGCGAAATGGGGAAATAATGTTGTCTGTTAGTGATTTAACGGTGTTTGTCAAGATGTTGCAGTGCCATCAAATGCTAATGACAAAGTTTCGTTACTATCACGTACTTTTATTTTTGCTTTCAATGATTCTATCTCAAACGCAATGCCACGAAGAGCAATGGCCTTGTGTCTGTGAATTAATAAGGAAGAAACCCTCCCTGAAAGAAACATCAAACGAACGAGATATATAAAGCTTGCTTTTTATTTCACAGCGAGTGTAGCATTTCTTAGCGGTAACGCAAAGAAACAAGAACTATCAATTCAGTATTTATCACAGACCGGTCGGCCTGCTGACCTACCGGCTATACGGCCTTATTACCCACAAGCTTGACAAACCGCCACATTGCTTACCTATGCTATGGTAGTCCCCAATTACAAATCATGAATTTAAACTTTGGAGTTGTGTTCTTCTGAACACAGCAAGGTATGTTTTCGGCCGCTCCAAATGAATTAAGCTGCTTCAAACTTGATGTTCGCAGGAACATGGCAAGGTATGTTTTTAGTAACTCAAAACCTTTCGGATTACTCCTGAAAACCTTGCCGCATTCCGCGAATTTCTCCCTCCGAAGTCGAAATAATTAGTCTGTTGGAAATTTTATTGGCAATTATTCTTTTATTCACGATAAAATAAATACATTTGCGTTAAATTCAATAGATTGATTGTAATGGAGGATATAAATCGTCTTAAAATAGTGCTTGTAGAAAAGAAACGTACAGGCAAATGGCTGGCAGAACAATTAGGTAAGAATCCGTCAACCGTATCTAAATGGTGTTCAAATGTGGCTCAACCGGATTTAGCTACACTTGTGAAGATTGCAACCTTATTGGAGGTTGGCATTCAAGATTTAGTTATATCAGCAAAATAAGATAATATTATGAATGATAATTGGATTGAAATAGTAGAAACCTTCCAGCCACATGTAAAATGCAATTCAACAGAGCTTAAATACCAACAAGAGATTGAGAATTGTTTGAAGTTTTTAGGTTGGAGGAGTTCTAATAAAACAATGCAGTCACAATT
>JAZNFR010000109.1:0-1661 GCA_045576055.1 Eubacteriales bacterium | reverse complement strand
AAAGTATATTTACGAGGCATTAATTATATTCTTATTTGTTTTCTTCTACGTTTTCTACATTAGGCTCTTCAGCAACAGATTCTTGATTAGCTGCTTCGTTTGTTTCTGCTACATTATTGTCGTTTGCTTCAACAACGATATCTTCGTTCTTCGCCTTTTTGTTCTTTTTCTTTTTTTCCTTCTTTGCAGCCTTTGCTTCTTCAACAACAGGCTCACTAGCTACTTCAGCTGACTTTTCTTCAGTTGTAGCTGGGGTAGTGGAGAGAGCATACTTATCAACTGCGTGAACGTCAACAGAACGAATTGCAGTACGTAAGATTCTAATCTTAGTTCTATCCTTACCAGTTTCGATGGTAACTGTTTCGTCTTTAATTCTAACGATTTCTCCGATAATACCTCCGATAGTTGTAATTTCATCGCCGATTTGAAGGTTGTTACGCATATCGTTAGCTTCCTTTTCTTGCTTCTTTTGTGATCTGAACATAAAGAAGAATACAAGAATAACTAAACCGACCATAAGCAATGTTGTTAACATTCCACCACCGGCACTAAATAAAATATTTCCGTACATAATAATTCCTCCTTTGGAAAATTTTATATATTATAACTTATTTTTTGCAATTATTCAATACCTTAAACGAAAAAAATAAAAATAAATATTATTGCAAAAAATATACCACTATGATAAACTTAAAGCATGAAATACATAATTGATAAAACAAATGAGAAAATTAGTATCAAGGACTTTTTAAGAAAAGAAAGGATTTCATCAAATTTACTAAAAAGACTAAAGAAAATCTCAAATGGAATTATGGTTAATTCAAAGCACGAAAACGTTACTTATATCTTAAAGGAAAATGATGTGCTTGAGATTATGACAGACGATTTTTATGATGATGAAAACGAATATTTAGAGCCCTTGAATATTCCTCTAGATATTATTTATGAGGATGAAAATTTAACTGTAATAAATAAGCCAAGTAATATGCCAACCCACGAATCTTTAAACAATAGAGGCAACACCTTGGCTAATGCCTTGCGCCATAGATACCTAAATAAGCCATATGTTTTTAGGGCAACCAATCGCCTAGATAAAGACACAAGTGGCGTTGTTATTACTGCAAACAATCGTTATTATGCCTCACTTTTGTCTTCTAAAATTAAGAAGGGCGAGGTTGACAAGGAATATATTGCGGTAGTGAAGGGAAGATTAGAGGGTGAGGGTGTAATTGATGCGCCTATTGACCGTATGGAAAAAAGTATAATTAAACGTGTGGTTCGCGAGGATGGGGAGGTAGCGATAACAAGATATAAGTCCCTAGCTTCAAGCGATGAAATCAGCATTATTTTGCTTATGCCAGAAACAGGGCGCACACATCAAATAAGAGTACATTTATCCCATATAGGTCATCCTATTATAGGTGATATGCTTTATGGCGACCAAAGCGAATACATAGATAGACAGGCACTACATTGCCTTAGGATGGACGTTAAAGAAATAGGACGTTATTACGCACCATTGCCAAATGACATGCTATCTTTAATAAGGGAATTTTTTAATGATGAGGAACTTATACCAAAAAATTAATGCATTTGTGCCACTTTGGTGCATAATTGTTTTTTTATTAACTATATTTAGCGCGATTGTTTATCTTTTTTGT
>JAZNFR010000108.1:0-3578 GCA_045576055.1 Eubacteriales bacterium | reverse complement strand
AACTTTATCCAAATCTATACACTTTGTACGCTTTTTGCAAAAAGCATGCACCCTGTGTCTATTTTTAAATTTTGCCCCTTTGGAGTGTCCGATTTTGACTTTTCATTTTCTCGCTTGTTTCCAATAGAACTGTGATATTGGTTTTTCTAAAATTTGCTATCAGCATAGGAATTAAAGAGTAAATATAAATTTCGACTTGACAAGCACTATAATTTATGATAAAATTACGAGTAATGTATATATTATAAAGGAACGACTCAAGGAAAGGTATCAAAATGACAGAAAAAAGAATCAAACTCGGTCATATTTTATACGGCATAATGCTCTCTATGCTGCTTGTTGCGCTAGGCGCTTGCTACATTTTCTCTTGCATACGCATATATAAGAGTGCTGAGTTTTCGCCGTTTACAATTGAGGCTATCAAATCTCACTTTATGATTTTAATAATACCGACTGCTGTTTTTGTTTTAGCAGTTATCGGTGGTGCTTGCTTCAACATCTTTATTCCAAAGGAAGAAACAAAGCTACGTGCATCCATTTCCGATAAAGCAATAATTATAAACCTTTCTAAGCGTATCAACTACAAGGAAGCTCCTAAGGAGCTAGTTGCTGTTGTGAAGAGTCAAAGACGCTTTAGACTTACATTTTTGATAATAGCAATTGCAAATGCAGTTATTGATGGTGCATATATGATTGCATATGTAATCACTAAGTGTTATATGCCTACCGAGAAACCAAGCCCTGATGTATTTGGTGAATTTTTCCCGATTGCTGTCACTGCTCTTTCCTATGCAATCATTCCTATTATCATTTTCATTGCATACACTATGTTTGCTAATTTTACTTACGCAAGGGAGCTCGAGGCAGTAAGAGCAATTGCCGAGTATAACGCAAAAAGAGGCGTCCCTGTGTCTGAAATTAAAGAAAAGCAATGCTTTTTCAAGAAACACAAAAAGGCAATCAAGATTGTCGTTCGCTGCCTCATTCTAGTTGCAGCAATTTCACTCGTTATAATTTCTATTTTCTTTGATGATTTAGCTGATGTAGCATCCTTGGCAGGCGACAACGTTTGCGCAGGCTGTATCGGACTGTTTTAAGGAGGTGCAATATGGCTAAAGAGCAAAAAAGAGTTAAATTAAACCTAGTCGCTACTCATGAAAAGGGTGTTTACACCCATAAAGCAAAAGAAAAGTATAGAGATGAAGACCTAGTCAATATCAACATTAAGGACTATTTAAACGACGATTCTATAAGATTTAGAGATTATAGTGACGAGTTTACAATGGAAATAAAAATCGTCGATGCTATGCCAGCTGTCGAAGACGAGGAAGCTAAAGACTATGTTAGAAACGTTTCCATTGCCCACGATACGGTTGTTGTTGATGTTAGCGAAATAGAAAAGCCAAAATCATGGGGCTCCCGTGTTATCGGTGCACTAAAAAAACTAATTCCTACCAAAAGAAGAGTTATGCAGCTATATATGGCGCTTCTCTTCAACGCTAACCTCAAGGGATACATTCAAGGTGATATGTTCAGAGGTGACGAAAAATTTCTTTGCTCACCTGGTATCAACTGTTATTCCTGTCCAGGCGCTATCGGCGCTTGTCCTTTAGGAACCTTGCAAAACAGCTTAAAGACAAGAAACTATTTCTTATATATATTCGGTATTCTCTTCCTTTACGGAATAATTTTCGGACGCTTTATTTGTGGTTGGCTTTGTCCATTTGGTCTTGTTCAAGACTTGCTACATAAAATCAAGACTCCAAAAATCAAAAAGAATATTGTTACTCGCGCACTCACCTATTTAAAATATGTTCTGTTGGTCCTTGCAATATTATTCGCCGTACTTGGTGTAGGAACAATATTCTGCCAGTATATTTGTCCAGCCGGTATTTTAGAGGCGGCATTTGGTATGCTACCAGCGGATATATCACTTCTTAAATCACTTAACGCTGGTTTCGCTTGGAAATTCTCAGTCTTTATTTCATTTGTTGTAATTTCCGTATTCGTTTATCGCGCATTCTGCCGTTTCATCTGCCCTCTTGGTGCATTTTACAGTATTTTCAATAAGATTTCATTCCTTGGAATCAAGCTTGAAAAGCCAAAATGTACAAACTGTGGACGTTGTATTGCAAAATGTCAAATGGATATTCGCCATGTAGGCGACCGCGAATGTATAGGCTGTGGTGAATGTATTGATGTTTGTCCAACCAAAGCTATTTCGTTTAAGGGACCTAAGATTATTCTTGCCCCTAATGAAATTGAAATTCCAAAGAATGCAACTGAAGAAGAAATTGCTGAAATTGAAGCTAAGCAAAGCGAAATTAACGCAAAAACAAAGAAACGCAACAACATTGTTAAAACTATTATTGGTATAGTTATGGCTGTAATTATGGTTGGTGCGCTCGTTTACTACAATGTAGTTAAAAACGATGCTCTGTGGGATAACAACGACCCACCTATTGTAGATACTGATTCAGATACCACTTCAAATACCGATAGCAATTCAGACAGTGATATAGAAAGTGACGAATCAAGCTCTGATTCTGATGTTGAAACCGACACAGAAACAGAAACCGTTCAAAAGCCACCTGTTGGCAGTGCGGTGGGCAACTCTTGTCCTAGTGCTTCTCTTCCTATTTTCGATGAGAACGGCTTTAATGGTGCATCAATTGACCCATCAAAGACTGGAAAGGTTACTATTATCAACTTCTGGTACACCACTTGCACATCTTGCGTTGCAGAAATGCCTCATTTTAATAATATAGCTACTGAATATAGTGACAAAATTGTTGTTATTGAGGTACACTCAACATCTTCAAGCTTTAAGGACGCATTTACATTTGTTAATGACAATTATTTAAATTCAGAAATGATTTTCGTTAAGGACTCCGCGGGCAAAAAGCAAGACGCATATTATACCGCGCTTGGTGGAAGCAACTTTGGTGTTTACCCAATGACTGTAATTCTTGACGAGGATGGTGTTATTACCTTCTCCAAGCTCGGCTCAGTAACTGAAAAAGAATTGGGCGATGCAGTTAAGGATGCTTTAAAATAAAACAATAAAAGACGCGAAAATTCGCGTCTTTTTTAATTAAAAAAGGATGCCGAAGCATCCTTTTTATTATTCCTCAACAATTATTGGCGCTGTAACCATCAAATTAACATCAATTTCTTCCTCGTTTGGTGAAGAAATGAGCAATAGAACTCTTGAGTTAGTTCCCATATCCTTATCACTTAAGAGATAAGAAAGAACTTCGCCTGTGAGAATTTCAGCAACTTGACCGCCTACTATTACTTCAACCCTTGCATCCTTATTGTCAATTGAAATAGTTGCGCCTTGAATGTAGAAGATTGTGTAATATACGCCTTCCTTAGTGGAAATTTTAATATTTGTTGTACTGCTTGAAAGCTCATCGCCGTTAACTAAGAATGGGTATTCTCGGCTACCATCACGCTTATGGTTTATGTAAACCTTAAGCTCTATTTCATCACCAAATGGGATGTATTCCTTTTGTGTTTCGTAGCCTTCTTGGCAAATTGCCTTTATATAGTAATCGGCGGTTTCAACAAGCTGT
>JAZNFR010000107.1:0-8972 GCA_045576055.1 Eubacteriales bacterium | reverse complement strand
AAATCCCCCTATAAGTGTCCACGCTTCTTGCTATAATTGCAATTTCTGAATACTTATATCCATTCATTATGAGCTTGTATATTTCAGAAGAAATGTATTCGCATTCATCAAACTCATCGCCGCACTTAGAGAGTGTTATATTTGCACTTTTGGCATAATCAACCTTAGAAAAATCCCATATGTATTTTGACAGGATTTCCATATCGGCATTTTTGTGCTTGTAGTCGTTTTCAAAGGAAATAATGTCAACATTAATTCCAAGTCTTTCCGAAAGCTTTTTTATTGCTGTCGCATTTTTTGATACCATTGCAAATTGAATTGATTTTTCAGTAGCATTGGCAGGGCAATCGAAAGCAAAAATAACATTTTTTGCCGACTTTATTATTTTTTCAATAACATCAATCTGGGCAAGGGAAAATGCGTAAAAAGAGTCTATATAAACGTTTGCATCCTTAAAATAATCAGTTTCCTCAATTTTATTTGCAAGGAGAGAAAGATTATCGAATGGGTCAGAGAAACGCTCATTTAAAAGCTCTTCATATTTAGTCCAAATCTTTAAAATATCATTAAGCTTTAAATTCAGCTTTTCATTGTTAACTCTTTGTGATGCTGAAAAAAGCTTGTCTTTGGTTACATTGAATGACTTAAATTCAGCAATCATATCAAGCAAAAGCTTGATAGAGCCCTTTTCGTGTTCCTTTGAAATCTTGTATTCCAATAGCTCACTTCTGCACTCACAAATCGCGCGATACATAAGCAGATTTTTACTGCTTTTGGTCGCATAATTTGTCTTCAAGCCACCAGCATCACGGAAAACTCTATTAGAAAGGCGAGAGAAGTTTAAGACCTCACAGTATAATTGTGCACCCATTGGCAAAAGAGTGGCTAACTGTTTTTCCTTTATTACTGTTTGTTGTTCTGGGACAATGAGAAAGGAGCGGACTCCGTTTTCGTAGTCCGCTTTGATGTTATTAAGAATATGAGTACTTTTTCCGGTTCCAAAGTCACCATGTAAAAAACGTACCATAGATTCCTCCAATATTAGTTATTGTCCTCTTGTGATTCTTTAATCTTGGCTTGATGCTCCTCCCAAAGGGTTACATTCCTTTTTATCGTTTCCTTGCCACGCCAAGAAAATGGGCGAAGCTTAAATTCCTCGCTTGTCATATTGGTTAGTGCTTTAGAGTCAAGCTTTGTAATTACGTCCTCATTGAAAAATTTAATAGGAGTATATTTTGCATTTTTAGTATAAGGGCAGACATCTTGGCAAACATCACAGCCCCAAATACAACCGCTTTCCAAAATCATTTCTTTTTCTTCATCGGTTAATTCACCCTTCTTTTGAGTGATAGCTGAAAGACATTCTTTTTTGTTTGATGTATCGTTTCCGTTTGAGTCAGCCGATATGCATTTTGATGGACACGCCTCAGCACATTTACCACAGTGTAAGCAGGTTTTAAAATCCTCTTCTATTGCATATTTAAGACCAAGCTGCTTAGGATTTAAATTTGTTATACATTCGCCAACAAAGACAAATGATGAATATCTTTCGTTAATTAGCAGTCCATTATCACCCATAAAGCCAAGACCGCTAATACAGGCTGCATGTACCTCGTCAATAGGTGAGTGGTCGGAGAACACCTTAAATTTTGCAGAAGGGAACTTCTTTTTCACAAACTTTTCAAGCTTAGCCGAAAGCTCCTCAACATATAAATGATAGTCCTTAACGGAAGCATATGCACTTAGATTTACCGATTTTTGTTTTGCTCTATAAGGGAAAAGCATAACAATAACATTTGCATCCTTTTTAAGCCCATTTTTAGTGAGCAAATATTCTTTAGTTACCTTACAGCTTGAAAGGGGAATACAAGCATAGTATTCAATACCCTCAGCAAAAAGAATCTTTCCAAAATGAGAAATATGCTTTTTACGGAAAACAATAAATTCAGATATAAAGTAATTTAGAACCATTACAAGGAATGTGGATAGAAGCTTAATCGCATCATCGGCAAGCTCGTTTAAGCTGTCAAGCTTTATAATGTCAATAAATAACGTCATAAATCCGATATCAAGAATACCGGTTCCAAGTCGCGCTAGAATGAAGTATGAAGATTCAGAAAATAAGGTTCTTGGATGAAAGCTTTTGCTTTGGAAAACAAATACCTTATTTGTAAAGAATGCAAAAATAACGCTGAAAAGCCAAGCAAGAGAAGTCGCTGCCCAGCTGAATTTCAAGTCAACAATGGTTGTGAAAAACCAATATGTCAAGGAGTTAACAAGGGTTGCAAGCAAACCGCATATAACATATGAAATTAACTTTTTATGCTTTTTAAAGAAGCCCATAGTAATTTCACCTCCAAAATCAAAGAAAATTCTACAATAGATAATTTTATTATATAAAATTTTCTCCCCTTTGTCAAGGTGAAAACCTTATAATAAAACACTTGCAAAAATAATTTTTATATGATAAAATAATTATATTAAGTAGAATCTGCTATTGGAGGGCAAAATGGCGTCAAAAGGATATACTGACCAAAGCATATCGTCATTAAAGGGTGCAGACCGCGTACGTAAAAGACCTGCCGTAATTTTCGGCTCAGAGGGACTTGAGGGATGTCAGCATTCTTTTTTTGAAATACTTTCAAACTCTATCGACGAGGCACGTGAGGGCTACGGAAAAGAAATAGTTATCACCGTGTATCAGGATAGAACCATTGAGGTTGATGACCGTGGTCGTGGTGTTCCCCTTGATTATAATGAAAAAGAGGGAAGATATAACTGGGAGCTTGTTTATTGTGAGCTTTATGCTGGTGGTAAATACGAAAACAATAACGCAAAGGGCGCTTATAAGTTTTCACTAGGTCTTAACGGCTTAGGTGCTTGTGCAACACAGTATTCATCTGAGTTTATGGATGTTTATTCCTATAAAAATGACTCGGTTTCTGAAATCCATTTTAAAAAGGGTAACCCTGTTTCTAAGCTTATTACCACACCTCTTGAAGGAAAGGAAAGAAGAACTGGAACATTAACCCGTTGGAGACCAGACCTTGAGGTATTTACCGATACTAAAATTCCTCTTGACTATTACTTAGACGTTTTACATAAGCAAGCGGTTGTTAATGCAGGACTTAAGCTTGTTTTAAGATATGAAAACGAAAGAGGCAAATTCGAAAAGACTGAGTTCCTTTACAAAAATGGTATTTCTGATTATCTTGCAGAATTAACACTTGAATCATCAATTACAGCACCTGTATATTGGGAAATGAGTGATAAAGGTAGAGATAGAGAGGACAAAGAGGATTATGAATTAAACGCACAAATTTGCTTCTGTGTTTCAAATACCATAAACGTACTTGAATACTATCATAACTCAAGCTTTTTGGAGCACGGTGGCTCTCCAGACAAAGCAGTAAAGCGCGCTTTTCTTACCGAGCTTGATAAGTACTTAAAGTCGAATAATAAATACAATCGTAACGAAAGCAAAATCACATTTGGTGATATCCAAGACTGCCTTGTTTTGATTATCAATAGCTTCTCAACCAAAACCTCATACGAGAACCAAACAAAGAAGGCAATTACAAATAAATTTATTGAGGATTCACTTTGTGAGTTTATAAGAAAAAAGCTTGAAATCTATTTTGTAGAAAATAGAGCACAAGCAGAGCTTTTTGCAAATCAAGTTCTCATTAATAAGCGCTCACGTGAAAGAGCAGAAACCGCAAGACTTGATATTAAGAAAAAGCTTACAACCTCAAGCTCTGACCTCACAAACGGCGTTGAAAAATTCGTTTCCTGCCGTTCAAAGGACCCAGAATATAGAGAGCTTTATATAGTTGAGGGTGATTCAGCGTTAACATCCTGTAAGCTCGGTCGTGATTCTGAATTCCAAGCAATCATCCCTGTTAGAGGTAAAACACTCAACTGTCTAAAGAGCACATACGATAAAATCTTTAAGAGTGACATCATAATAGACCTACTAAAGGTTATCGGCTGTGGTGTTGAGGTTGAGGCTAAGGCAAAGGGCAAGGACGGTGTTTCCACCTTTGATTTGAACAACCTTAAATGGCGCAGAATTATTATCTGTACCGATGCCGACGAGGATGGCTTCCAGATTAGAACCCTTATTCTTACAATGTTCTATAGACTTTTGCCAACTCTTATTAAAGAGGGTAAAATCTTCATTGCCGAATCTCCTCTATATGAAATTACAACCTCTAAGGACAAAATTTATTTCGCATATAATGAGCCAGAGAAGGCAGAAATTCTTGCAAAGCTTGGTGATGAAAAATACACCGTTCAGCGTTCAAAGGGACTTGGTGAAAACAACCCTGAAATGATGTGGGAAACAACAATGAATCCAGAGACAAGACGTCTAATTCAAGTTACCCCAGCTGATGAGCTTGAAACAAGAATCATATTCGAAACCTTGCTTGGCGACGATATCACAGCAAGAAAAGAATTTATCGCCTTGAATGGTCCAAAATATATGGATATGGCAGATATATGATAGAGTACACACAAGACGAAAAATATATGCTCCTAGCGCTTGAAGAGGCAAAAAAGGCCGAAAGCGAGGACGAGGTACCTGTCGGTGCTATAATAGTCCGTGATGGCGAGATAGTATCAAGAGCTTATAACACTCGTGAATATGGCAAAAACGCGCTTTATCACGCTGAGATCAAAGCAATAGACGAGGCTTGTAAAAAATTAGGCGGATGGCGATTGGTCGGCTGTACTATGTACGTAACCCTTGAGCCTTGCCCTATGTGTGCTGGCGCAATAGTAAACGCGCGAGTAGAAAGAGTAGTCTTTGGCGCACCTGACAATAAAGCTGGTGCATTTGGTACAATGCTAAACCTAACTGACTACCCACTTTTTAAACCGCAAATTACAAGTGATGTCCTAAAAGACGACTGCGCAAAAATCCTAACCGAGTTTTTTAAAAAGAAAAGATAAAAAATGCGACCCCTTGGTCGCATTTTTGCATTTTATATGTTGATTTTTGCAACTTACCACTATACAACTTGACAAGATGATAATTTGCGATTACACTAAAAACAGAAAAGGGGAGTGAGGTATGAAAATCATAATTGAAACCGATAAAAATATTAAAGAAACTGAAATTTATATAAAATGCTCACAGGTTGATGATGACTTGAAGGAGATCATATCAAGCCTATCGCTTGAGGATTTAAAATTTGCAGGGTATGTAAATGATGAAACTTATTTTATACCTTTGAATGATATCTTATATTTTGAAGCAGTAGATTCAAAAATCTTTTTCTACACCAATGGAAAAACATATGAGTCAGCATTGAAGCTATATAAAATTGAGGAAACGACAAAAAACACTTCATTCGCAAGAATATCAAAAACCACCATTGCTAATTTAAGAAAAATGGTCAGCATAAAAAAGGCAGAAAACAGTCGACTTGTCGCAACTATGATAAGCGGAGAAAAATTAATCGTTTCTCGCCAATACGTGTCTGAAATTAAAAGAAAATTGGGGGTGTAATTATGTTAAAAAGATATATAAAGAACGTACTAATTTCCTTGGGCTGTGGTGCACTTGTGTTTTTTGTGGCTTCACTTGGAGATAAAGAGGTATTTGATATTAACTTTTTTAGAATGCTTGAAACAATGCTATTCATAATAGGAAGCACTGGCTTTTTTATCTATGAATTTTCTAAAAACGCAATTTTAAACGGAGTACTGCAAACCTTTGTAATGGTAATAACAGCAGTAATAGTTCCTATGACATTCGGCATCGTCGAATACAATTTGTGGGGAATACTTTCAACCATTGGCGCAATAGCAATACTTTATCCTACAATTTTATTTATAGTTAGTAAAATTCAAAAAAACAACCTAAAGAAAATTAATGAAAAGCTATCGAAAAACAAAGAATAAAAATAAAAATGCGACACCGTGTGTCGCATTTTTGCTATTTATTTCGTAGGGACAGGCGTCCTCGACTGTCCGGTTTATTTCTTCAAACTCTTAACAAACTTTTTAGCCTCCTTTGTAAAGGGCGATTTCCCTGCGAGGGAAAATGTCGCAAAGCGACAAAAGGGTTGCCGCCTCGGCGAGAGGGGGGCAGAGCAGACGGAGGGATTTAAAAATTACTTCTTCAAGCTCTTTACAAACGCCTCTATCTTAGTCAAAGCCTCAGTTTTTGGCTCCTTTGTGCAAAGGGAGCTGTCAGCATAGCTGACTGAGGGATTGTCATTTCTTCAAGCTCTTTACATATGCCTCAATCTTAGTCAAAGCTTCTGCTAAGTGCTTAACCGAGTAAGCATATGAAATTCTGGCAAAGCCCTCGCCGCTTTCTCCAAAAGCAGTACCGGGAACTATTGCACATCTTTGTTCATAGAGAAGTCTTTCGCAAAATTCCTCGCTAGTAAGACCGAATGGAGCAATATTTGGGTAAATGTAGAATGCACCCTCCGGCTCAAAGCATTCAATTCCTATTTTGCGTAAGCCCTCAAGAATAAACACACGTCTGCGGTTGTATTCAGCGCGCATCATCTCAATGTCCTCGTCGCCATTTTTAAGCGCTTCAATAGCTGCAAATTGTGACATAGTAGGCGCACACATAATTGCAAATTGGTGTAGCTTTAAAATTTGTACAGCTAGCTCCTTTGGCGCGCAAATATAACCAAGACGCCAACCGGTCATAGCATAAGCCTTTGAAAAGCCACTTGCTATAACTGTTCTTTCACGCATACCCTCAATTGAAGCAATAGAGGTGTGCTTTTTGCCATATGTTAGCTCTGCATAAATCTCGTCAGAAAGCACACAAATATTAGTGCCTCTTAGTATTTTTGCAATTTCCTCCAATTCATCCTTGGTCAAAATAGCACCTGTTGGGTTGTTAGGGAATGGGAGAATAAGCATCTTTGTCTTAGGAGTGATAGCTGCCTTTAACTCCTCTGGAGTAATTTTGAACTTATTTTCAAGCTTGGTGTCAATATGCACAACATTTGCACCTATCATTTTTGCAATAGGCTCATAGCAAACAAATGAAGGCACAGGTAAAATAACCTCGTCTCCAGGCTCTAAAATAGTACGCATAGCAATGTCAATAGCCTCAGAGCCACCAACAGTTACAACAATCTCGTCCTTTGAGCAGTAATCAAGGTCAAATTTCCTCTTCATATATTTAGAGATTTCTCCACGTAGCTCACTCATACCGGCATTTGAGGTGTAGTAGGTTTTACCCTTTTCAAGGCTTTCAATAGCGCTTTCACGAATGTGCCAAGGAGTAATAAAGTCAGGCTGTCCAACCGTCAAGGAAATAACATCATCCATCTCTGAAAGAATATCAAAAAACTTGCGTATTCCCGATGGCTTAATCTCGCAAACGGTTTTAGACAGCATCTTGCTGTAATCTATCATATAAGTAAATTTCCTCTTTCGTCAACCTCACAGCTTCCGTAAATAACACCCTTGTCCTTGTATTTACGCAAAACGAAGTGAGTAGCAGTAGCAGTAACAGAATCAATAGGAGCAAGCTTTTGCGCGACAAAATACGCAACCTCTCTCATTGTTTTTCCCTCAATAATAAGGGCAAGGTCAAAACCACCACTTGACATAAGATATAGAGATTGAACCTCTGGGTAGTTATAAATCTTTTCAGCAATTTTGTCAAAGCCACGGTCTCTTTGTGGGAGCACCTTAACCTCAATAATAGCGCTTACATATTCGCGCTCAGTCTTGTCCCAGTCAATAAGAGTCTTGTAGCCAAGAATAACGCCGTCCTTTTCATATTTTTTGATAGCATCCTTAATCTCGCCAACCTCTTTTGAGAGCATAAGAGCAATTTGCTCAGGAGTTAAGGTTGCATCATCCTCTAAAAGCTTTAAAATCTTTTCCATAATCCACCTCTAAAAGTAAAAGATAAATTTATAATAGCACAAAAAATAGCTTATGTCAATTATTTATGAAAATAATAAAATTCTGTTTTTTCTGAAGATTCATTTGTTACTCACTCAGTAAGAGTTAATAAAACAGCTATCTCTGCATATGAAGCAAACACCGGCACAACAATTGAATATGGTGTTGTAGCTGCAGTTCATACAAATGGTAATCCTGTTGTGATTTCCGAGAATGGAGAAATTGCCAGTGGTGCTCAAGCAGTTGTTAAGTTAACAAATGCAAATTATAGCAAGATAGAAATTAAATTAACTTCAATTCCAAAGGATATAACTGTTAACTGTAATGCATACTACGTAGTTGACGGTAAGGTAAATTATATTTGCGGAAAAGAAATTTTAGATATAGCACTTGGTAAAACACTATAAAATTTAAAAGACAGAGAACTAAAATTCTCTGTCTTTTGTTTTAATTTTCGCTACTTTCTTCCTTGGAAATAACCTTTTTCTGCCAAGATTTCTTTCCACATTTTGGACATTTCATATATCTTGTTCTGCCCATATGCATTGAAAAAGTAGCCGCCTTTAATGTTGGAACGTATCTATGTCCACAGTGCTTGCATTCATAGTATCCTGCTATCTGTTCAATTTTTACTGCTGAAAAGAAACCAACAAAACAAGGAATTACGCCGGAACAAACAATAATTATGCGTTGCCAATCTTCAAGATTGGGGACGTAGCTTGCAATCATAATTGGAATTAAGAGAACTAGTATTGAAAGTATACCAATTACCCATTCAAGTGCAAGTAGTTGTTTATCTGCTTTTTCCTTTTCCTTTACCATTTCAAGCAAGTTTTGTTCTAATTTTTCATTGTAATTATCCATTTTTGTTACCACCTCACCACTTAGTAAATCGTTTACGCTGATATTAAGCGTTTTGCAAAGGTCAAGCATGATAGATGAGTCGGGCATGGATTTTCCTGTTTCCCATTTTGAAATGGCTCTATCGGTTATATATAGCTTTTCTGCAAGCTCCGCTTGAGTCAACCCTTGCTTTTTTCTTTGATCAGCAATGAATCAAGTCGGAGGCCAAGCGG
>JAZNFR010000106.1:0-11635 GCA_045576055.1 Eubacteriales bacterium | reverse complement strand
GAAAAAGAAAAAGTGGATTTTTGATGGTTTTTTCTCGCTTTTCCATCTAAAAATCCACAATTTTATTCATTTTTGATTATTTTTTCTGTCCATAATATGCGTTTGGACCGTGTTTTCTATCATAATGCTTACGCAAAAGTGTCTCTTGCATTCTTTCTACTTTGCCTTCTGCTTGAATCATCAGCATCTCAGTGTTGTATGACATCATAGCAACCTGCTCGAGAACTACTGCAGCTTCAACAGAAGCCTTTGCATCATCTCCCCAAGTGAACGGGCCATGAGAATGAACAAGGGCTGCATGCATCTGCTGTACCCCGGTTTCCTTGAGAGCTTCAAGAATCACTGTGCCCGTCTCCTTTTCGTATGCTCCCTTGATTTCCTCGTCAGTCATTTTGCGTGTGCAAGGGATTGTTGTGCCAAAATAGTCAGCATGGGTTGTGCCATAAGGGGTGATGCCTCTGCCAGCCTGTGCATATATCGTTGCCCAAGGTGAATGTGTGTGAGTAACACCACCAATTTCTGGATATGCTTTATAAAGCTCTAAGTGGGTTGGTGTATCAGAGGATGGCTTTAAATTGCCCTCTATAACATTGCCATCAAGGTCAATAACAGGTAGCATATCAGGTGTTAAATCATCGTATTCAACGCCTGATGGCTTAATTACAACCAAGCCCTTTTCTCTATCAATTCCACTAACATTACCCCAGGTAAATGTTATCAAATTGTATTTTACGAGCATCATATTTGCTTCATATACTTCTTTTTTAAGTTGTTCTAACATTTTGATATCTCCATTACATTTAATCTGCAATTTAATAGTATCAAATATTTTCATTTTAGTCAATACTAATTTTAAAATAATGGTTACATTTTCCTTCAAATGCTTGATTTTCAAGGACTTATATGATAAACTCAAAATGTAAATTTTTTATAAAAGGATACTCAAATGAAAAAAACAAACAAATTATTCAACGTTTTTCTTTTGATTTCACTTGTCTTTACGGTTTTGGGCACCATTTTTTCACTGCTCGCCCTATTTTCGACCTATACCGAAGCCGAGGCAAACATCAAAACAACATCATTTGCTTCTATTTTATTTATTGTATTTGCATCACTATCGTTCATTTTAACAATAGCTCAAGCAATAGTGATAAAGGATTACAAGGTTACAAGAGCAAAGGACAATATGATTTTCATCAAAGTCGCTTCAGCAATTTTAATATTAGCGCTTTTAGTTTTAGTGCTTTATGATTTTATCATGACATTGGTTGGAATCTCATCAAGTCCCGTAAGATTTGAAACTTGGAAGTTCTTTAGAATAATTGTTTCCTTTCTATTCATCGCAAGCTTGATTCTTACCATATTCCAAGAAAAAATCAAGGTGCCTTCTTTCGTGCGTTATGCTTGTGCGCTTGGCCCAGTTGCATTTTGTCTATTCTCCGACCTCGCAATTTATTTTAGCCCAGGTCCAGGCACTGTGCCAGAGTTTTTCAGAATCACATTTTCAGTTGCCTACATTTTCGGCGCACTATTCGCCCTTTACGACTTTAAATGGAACACACTAGGATCAAGCACAAAAATATATGTTCTTTTAACAACGTTTTTTGTTTCCTTTGGTCTTATGATTTCATTTTCTTCGATTATTTTCATCTTCTTCGGGAACCTCACAAGCGGTCACGCTATTGTGAATTTGTTTGAAGCTTTTGTTCTCTTGCTTTTCTCGATTTTCGCTCTTTCCAAGCTTATCGCACTAAAACGCGCGGTTAGTATAACTGCAAAAAGCGAACCAGAGAAATCAGACACTCCCTCGCCAAAAAAGCAATAAATAAAAAGGCTATCACAAAGATGTGATAGCCTTGTTTTTATAAAAATTCGTCAACACGTGTCTAATTTATGCCATTTTTTCAAATTTTTCTTGAGTGATTTCGTATTGAGTTGCTTTTCCAGCCAAAACACGTTCAAATTCATCAATCATATATTCAGCCATTCTGCCAACCTCGTTAGCTTGGCTTCCTGCGATATGAGGAGTCAAGAATATATTATCAAGCTTGTAAAAATCACTGCCCTCAACCGGTGGCTCATCAACAGTAACGTCAAGAAGCGCGCAAATATCGCGTCTATCGCGAAGCGCCTTTAGCATACCAGCCTCGTCAACCTGTGCACCACGACCTGTGTTGATAAATACAGTATTTGGCTTCATCATTCTAAAATGTTCTTCCTTAAAAATTCCTACAGTAGCAGGAACATTTGCCAGATGATTTGATACAACATCACACTCAGAAAAGATTTCCTCAAGTGTTGCTTTTTTAGCGCCGAGAGCCTTTATTGCGCTCTTTGGTAAAAACTCGTCATACACATAGAATTGCAATGAGAATTTTTTGAGGAGCTGAATCACCTTGCGGCCAATCATACCGGCACCGACAATACCAATCTTGGAATCGTAGTTTCCTGTGTGAGATTTTGAATACTCAACTGCTCTATCATAATGCCCACGTCTAACCATACGCACTGATTGGAAGTAGCCCTTATTTGCAAGTAAGATTTGCGCCATTGTAAATTCAGCCACAGGAATTGCATTAGCAGCAAATGCGCTAAATAGCCTTATTCCCTTATCTAAATAATGCTGACCGAAGTATTTCACCGAGCCTGCTGCATAGAAAAGCGCCTTTGCATTTGGAAAAAATCTTGCAAAGTCGTCCTTGTCCTCAGTGCCACCTGGCATTGACCATGTAGAGAAAATGTATTCTACATCCTTAAAGCCATCAGGATTCGCCTCTAAATCCTCTTGACAGTAAACCTTGTCAACATCAATATCTACTAATTTTTTTAACCTCGCCTTTGCTTCAGCTGAATAAACATAATCAACTGACTGCGCTCTGTTTGCCAAAAATATTGCTTTCATTTCGTATTTTCTCCTTGCACTCATCGATTTTTACTTATAAAAGCATACACTTGTATTTTCTCATAAATTACCTATTTTGTCAAGCATTTTAGGGCATTTTTAGAAATATTTTCGAACTTTTTAACTTCGTTAAATTTTCTTTGGCTTTTTCATCCTTTCATTCCCCGTTTTTCTTGACAAATTTTCAATATTATGGTATCATCAATATAGTATATATTATATAAGGAGACCTTTTATGGCTAATATTCCATTAAATAAAGAGGCTTTTTTAAAGCTATGTGAGGAATCAGGCACCTCTTTCCCATACTCTGAGGATATTTCTTGTCTTTCTAAGGGCATAGAGATTGCCGGTAAGAAAATCAATAATAGAATCGTTTATCAAGCGATGGAGGGATGCGACGGTACATTTGATGGCGCTCCTGACGAGCTTACATACAGAAGATATCTTCGTTTTGCACGTGGCGGTGCTGGTATTATTTGGTTCGAGGCTACCGCTGTTATGGGTGAGGGTCGTGCCAACCCACGTCAAATGTATTTGACCGAAAAAACCGAGGACGAATTTAAAAAGATTGTAAATGATATAAAGGAAGCAGGAATTAAGGAAAACGGTTTTGAGCCTATCGTTATTGTTCAGCTTACCCACTCTGGTAGATATTCAAAGCCTGAGGGCACCCCTGCTCCACTAATTGCATATAACAATCCAATTTTTGAAAAGGACAATCCTATTGATAAATCAAGGATAGTTTCCGACGATTATCTTGACACACTAACTGAAAAGCTTATTGGTGGTGCTGTTTGGGCAAAGAAGCTCGGCTTTGACGGTGCCGACATTAAGAGCTGTCATAGATATCTCTTAAGCGAAATTCTTTCTGCTTATAATCGTGAGGGCAAGTATGGTGGAAGCTTTGAAAACCGTACACGCTTACTAACAACCGCGGTTAAGGAATCAAAGATTTTGACAGGTAAGGACTTTATCATTACCTCACGTCTTAATGTATATGATGGATTTGAATATCCATACGGCTTTGCGGTTAAGGAGGGCTGTGGAATTACTCCTGATTTTACAGAATCAAAAATGCTTGTTAAGCAATTAGCCCAAAACGGCATTGATATGATTGATATGACTATGGGTAACCCATATTTCAACCCACACGTTAACCGTCCATATTCTCAAGGTGGCTATATTCCTCCTGAGCATCCAATGCAAGGTGTAGAAAGAATGCTTAACGGAATTTCCGAGATTGCCGCTGAAATTAAGGGTACTCCTGTTATTTCATCTGGTATTTCATTCCTCGGTGCTGTTAGCGCTAATGTTTGTGCCGGTTATGTAAATGAAGGCAAGTTTGATTTCGCAGGCTATGGTCGTGAAACTCTTGCTTACCCATCTTGCGCAAATGCTATTACATCAGGCGAAAACCTCGACCCTAAAAAGCTTTGCATTTGCTGTAGCAAGTGTACAGAAATTATGAGAAAGCCCGGTGGAACCCCTGGTTGCGTTATCCGTGATGGCGAGGTTTATATGCCTCTATATAAGAAATTAGTTCTTGGAAAGGAATAATAAAATGAAAAAGGTTGCTATAATTACAGGTGCTGTTGGTGGCATTGGCTACGCAACGGTTGAAAAATTTGACAAAGAGGGCTACGCTATTGTAGCTATGGACATTGTTCCTTGCGAGGCTGGTAAGGAAAAGCTTGCCTCAATTAAGGACTGCGTTTACGTTAGTGGAAACCTAGCTTCAGCCGAGGATAGACAAGCCTTGGTTGACACAGCCATTAACACATATGGTAGAATTGACGTTTTAGTTAACGTTGCTGGTGTTGCGCCAAGAGTTAGAAACGACATTCTTGAAATGACAGAGGAAAGCTATGATTTCGTTATGGGAATCAACACAAAGGGTACTCTTTTCCTAACTCAATTAGTTGCTCACCAAATGATTAAGCAAGAAAAGGTTAACGGCGTTAAGGGCTATATTGCAAACGTTTCCTCCTGCTCTGCTTACACATCATCCACTAGTCGTGGCGAATACTGTATTTCCAAGGCTGGCGCTACTATGATTACTAAGCTTTTTGCTGACCGTTTAGCCTCAGAGGGCATTACAGTTAACGAAATTTGCCCTGGAATTATAGCCACAGGTATGACCGAAAAGGTTAAGGAGAAGTACGACAACCTTATCGCTGGTGGTCTTGTTCCACTAGGCAGATGGGGTCTCCCTGAGGACTGCGCAAAAGCTATTTATGCACTATGCTCTGGCATGCTTGGCTACACCACTGGTCAATCAATTATAGTTGATGGTGGCATGCACATTCAAAGACTTTAATTTGGAGTTAACATGAACGAAACAACTATTATTTATAATGGCGTTAACGTAAAGAAAATTACAGTTGACGCACTTGTTGTGGGCACTGGTGCTGCTGGCTATAATGCAGCGCTTAGACTCGATGACTATGGCGTTAAGGACCTAGCTATTGTTACCGAGGGCATCAATATGGGCACCTCACGTAACACAGGCTCCGACAAGCAAACATACTATAAAATGAACTTGTGTGCCGACTACCCAGATTCCCCAAAGGCTATGGCGCAGGACTTTTTCAACGGCAAATGTGTTGATGGTGACATTGCGTATGCTGAGGCGGCGCTTTCCGTTATGTCTTTCTTGCACCTATGTGAGTTGGGTGTAGAATTCCCGGTAAACCGATATGGTGAATATGTTGGCTATAAAACCGACCACGACCCACGTGCACGTGCAACAAGTGTTGGTCCACTTACCTCAAAAATGATGACCGAATGTCTTGAAAAAGAGGTAAACAAGAGAAATATCAAGATTTTTGACAAGCTTCAAGTTGTTGAAATCATTAAAAATGGCGACACCTGTGTCGGAATTTTGTGTTTAAACAAAGCTTCAACCGGAGAAAACGACCGTTTTGTGCTCTTTAACTCAAAGAACACAGTTTTGGCAACTGGTGGTCCTGCTGGAATCTACTCTAACACCGTTTATCCTATTGGACATCACGGCTCAAGTGGTGTTGCCTTTGAGGCTGGTGTTAAAGGTAAGAACCTAACAGAGTGGCAATACGGCTTGGCATCAACCAATCCAAGATGGAACGTTTCTGGTACATATATGCAGGTGCTTCCTCGCTTCGTTTCCGTTGATGAAAAAGGCAATGAATATGAGTTCTTAAACGATTATTTTGATGACATCGGCGCTTGTTTATCTAAGATATTTAGAAAGGGCTACGAATGGCCATTCGACTGTAAAAAGGTATTAAGTGGCTCTTCAATTATTGACTTACTTGTTTTCCGCGAAAACGTAATGAAGGGTCGTCGTGTATATCTTGATTTTAGAAAGAATCCATACGGACTTGATGAGTTACCATATGATGCACTTGATAGTGAGGCACGTGAATATCTTGAAAACGCACACGCATGCTTTGGCACACCTTTAGCGCGCTTGCAGTTTATGAATATGCCAGCGTATGACTTATATCTATCCAAGGGTGTTGATCTTGAAAAGGAAATGCTTGAGATTGCTCTTTGCGCTCAGCATAACAACGGTGGACTTGATATTGATATGTGGTGGCAAACAAATGTGCCAAACCTATTTGCTTGTGGTGAGGTGGCTGGTAGCCACGGTGTTTACCGTCCAGGTGGAAGCGCGCTTAACGCTGGTCAGGTTGGTTCAACAAGATGCGCACAATATATATCTAAGCATGATGAAAACGAAAAGGCTGATGCAAAAATCTTCGACCAAGTGGCTGAAATTGCTTTAAATAAGCATCTAAATATTACACGTAATATCCTTGGAAACGACGACAATGTTCTTTCTTTAACCGAGAAATATCAAAAGCTGATGGACGAGGTTGCCGGTCCTATTCGTAATGCTTCAGAATTCGATGAGGCTATTAAAGAATTTGGTGATGCCTTTGCTGATTTTGATAAAATCGTGAGTGTAAGCAAGGAAAGTAAGCTCTGGCTTGCCTATCGCTTGCGCGATGCCTTGCTTGGTGAGATTATGTACATATACTCAATGAAAGCATATGTATCAGCCGGTGGAAAATCCCGTGGCTCTGCGATCTACACATCAGAAAATGGTACAGCACCAGAAAAAATGGAGGATGTTTTCCGTTTTGAGCTTGATGACGGTGCGCTAAATGATAGAATATTTGAAATAACCTACCGCTCTGACCTTGATGGTGGCATCGGCGGTGGCACCCGCCCAGTTAGACCTTTGCCTGAGGGTGGCGGATTCTTCGAAAATGTATGGCGTGATTATCGCGAAACAAAAAACATTTATTAAAATAGTGGCTCAGGCGAAAGAGCCTGAGCCATAAAACATAATAGAAGCGGCAGTTTTAGCCACAGGGTGCGACTTTTTGCACCAAATCAGTACGCATTTAAGAAACAAAGGAGATACTATGAAAAGCGGACTTGTTTCTGTTTCCTTTAGAAAAAAGGGAATAAAAGAGCTTATTAAAGCCACAAAGGAAAGTGGGCTTGAATATATCGAGTGGGGTGGCGACGTTCACATCCCTATGGGAAATGTTAAGCTAGCACGTCGTGTGCGCAAGCTTATGCACGGTGCAGGGCTGAAATGCGCATCTTATGGCTCATACTTCGGACTTATGTACCATTGTGACGAGCACTTCCCTATGCCTTTCAAAAGAGTTTTAAAAACAGCAAAGGCTCTTGGTGCTAAAACAGTTAGAGTTTGGCTCGGCTGGCCACGTTGCGGCTGTAAAAAGGGCTGCGACCAATATGTATGTAATAATGGCTACAATCGCGCAGTAAAAATTACTAAAAGCCTTTGCGACCAAACAAAGAAATTCGACCCCAATCTTACTCTTTCAATCGAATGTCACTTTGCAACCTTAACTGACGACTATCACGACACATTAAAATTTATAAATGATGTTGGCAGGGACAATTTAAGGCTCTATTGGCAACCAAACCATTCTAAGGGCTTTGAATACAATTTAGAAGCATTAAAAGCTCTTTTGCCTTGGGTAACAAATGTTCACGTTTTCAACTGGGACAAGGATGCTAAAAAGTATCCTTTGTGCGAGGGAACAGGCGATTGGAACAAGTATTTAGAGGTTCTAAATGATAAAAGCGCCGGGGGACGTGTCTGTTTTCTTGAATTTATGCCAGATGGAGAGCTCTCTTCTCTCCCGTGCGAAGCAAAAGCTTTAAACTCTTTATTAGGTGGTGTTAAGTAATGGATTTATTAGGAAAAGCAGCTGACCCAAAGTTTTGGTCAGAGCTAAAGAACAAGCCCGAATTTAAGCCAATGATTGATGCACTTTTGCGCGATTATGAAGAAGACGGAATGGGCGAAATCCCTTGTACTAAATTTTCAAAATTCCGTTTGTTCCACGATATTGGCGACCGTTCAATTTATCAAGAGGATTTTTTCAAGCGTCAGCACAGAATGTTTATTCTTACTGCTATGACTCTTATTTACCCAGAGGAGCCCAAGCATCTTGAAAAGCTCCAAGACACAATTTGGGAAATGTGCGACCAATATGTATGGGCGCTACCAGCTCACATGCCAAATATCACTGAAAACAACAACTGCGAGCTTGACCTAGACTCAACCACCATCGGTTATGCCCTCGCTCTAATTAAGGTTTTCCTAAATGACCGCTTACACGATTTAATCAAAGCAAGAATCGATGCTGAGATTGACAGACGTATCGTTAAGCCATTCCTTGCCGAGAGATGGCATTGGGAGTTTAGAGAAAACAATTGGACAACTGTATGCTCTGGCGCTGTTGGATGCACACTAATGCTTAATCGCCCCGAGGTTTTCGACCTTGTTATGGATAGAATCAACCATAATATGCAAACATACATTGACTATGGCTATCGTGATGATGGCGTTTGCACCGAGGGTGCAGGATATTGGAGCTACGGCTTTGGCTATTATTTAACCTATGCCGAGATGTTAAAAAATTACACCGATGGCAAAATAGACCTTACCAAGGGCAAAAAGGTAAAAAACATTGCTATGTTTTTACAAAAGCTCTTCCTTGATGAGAATGTTGTAGTAAACTATGGTGACTGTGGAGCTGGAAGTCAGGTTACTATGCCTGCAGGCTACTTATATCTTCTTAAGAGCCTATTTCCAAGTGACGTTGAATTACCACCTCGAAAAATATTTGCTTATGGGGTACACTATTTTACATATTTCCTAAATACCTTCCGTTTTTACGACCCATCATTTGAATCTGCCAAGCTCTCAAAAAACGCAGAATACTTTATGGCTGACCAAGGTTGGTTTGTAAAGCGTACAGAAAATTACGGCTTTGCTTGTCGTGGTGGCTCAAACGGAGAAAGCCACAACCACAATGACGTTGGCTCATTCATTTTTTCAAAGAACGATAAGCAGGTGCTTTGTGACATTGGTGGACGCCCATATACAAGACAGTATTTTGAGCATCCAGTTAGATACACATTCCTTGAAACCTCATCAAGAGGACACAACGTTCCAATTGTCAATGGCAAATATCAAGGAAATGGTGGTGAGCGTGCTAACGTAACCTTTGAAAACGGCATAATAAGAATTGATTTTGCCTGTGTTTACTATCAAGAGGAATTAAAAAAGCTTGTTCGCTATATCACACCAGATGAAAATGGCGTTACAATAATCGACGAATTTGATGGTGTTTCCGAATTTACTGAAAGACTAGTTTCACACAGTGAACCAGTAATTGAGGATGGTAAAATTACTGTTGACGGCGTTACTGTATCGTTTGATAAGAGTTTAGCAAAGGCTAGATATGAGGTTGAAACACACGCACTTGAGCTTGATGTAAATGGCGAAATTTCCAAAGGCATACCAACATATTTAATTAGCATTGACGTAAATGATCCAAAGGATAAATTCACCTTTAGAATTGATGCATAGTCCACGAAGCCAATAAAATCAACAGTTATTGAAATATGCTAATATGTTCATATGTTAGTATAAATTAAAAATCCACCGATTTTTCGGTGGATTTTTGTTTTATAATTTATGTTGGATTATGCTAATTGCCTTTGGTAAAACCTTTACGTCAGCCACACTCTCATCATATAATTCACCATCAGCTGAGATTGTTTTACAGCCCTCTACCTTACAGCCGATACAACGCTTATATATGATAATTTTCTCATAGCCTTTTTTAACTACGCAGTTTTCAGGATCATCAATATGCTTTCCTTTTTTGAAAGCGCCAACTAGCTTCAAGAACGTAAATGCACTAACATTTTTGATAATAGTAACGTCAAGCGTACCCGAATCAAGCTTAGCACCAGGAACAGCCTTAAAGCCACCACCATACCATCTGCCATTTCCGATAGCAACTAAAAGGAACTTATCGTCCATTTCTTCAGTTGAGCCATCCTCATATGTGATGGTAACCCTCGCCTTCATTGCTTTTTTATGAAGAAGCTCACCAACCACGCCTAGTATGTACGCAAATGGGCCAGTTACAAGTGGCAGTTTCTTTAGCCTGTCAGCTCTTTTTACAACGCCACAGTCAAATCCCATATTTACGATATTAGCAGCATATCGATTGTTGAACTTCATGATGTCGGAAACAAACTCGTCAGGCATATCATCAAATGAGCGTATGAAATCGTTACCTGAGCCAATTGGTACAAGCTTGAGCATAGCCTCATCAGCGCAGCCACTATCCATTATAGCATTAACAGCCCTATGTATAGTTCCGTCGCCACCGTAAACGGTAAAGCAGGTATCTGGCTCAACCTCGCACGATGCCCTTATAAATTTACTAGTTTCTGCGGGAGAATGTGACATATAGGTTTCGTCAGTTTCTTTGATATGTGAACGAACCTTTTTTGCCGTTCCTTTTCCAGCGAGTGGATTAAGAATGTGAAGTATTCTTTTAATCTTGCGCCCGAATGAAGTCTTAATAGATTCCATAAATCTCCTTTATTCGACAAGCCAACTAATAAGATCAGTTTCTTCGAAGGCTCTGTCCCAACAGTTATGACTTAAGTCGTCATATGTAATAAATTCTACGTTGCCACCGCTAGCTTTAACGGCATTAACCATAAGCTCAGAATATGCAAATGGAACAACGTCATCACGTTTGCCATGAAATGCGCGAATTGGCATTTTTAGTGCCCACGCACGCCAGCTCATTCCACCTGAGCAAAGAGGTGCGATTTTATAAAAGCGCTCAGGATAAGTCATAGCTATTTCCCAAGTGCCAAAGCCACCCATGCTTATACCACAAAGGGAAACCTTTTGGGGGTCGATTTGATTATTTCTTATAACATCGTCAATAAGTGCCATAACCTCGTTTTTAAAGTCATACCAGGTAAATGGATATGCTGGACATTGAGGAGACAAGGTAAATGCGCGAACGCCAGCGTGCTCCTCATTAGCTGTGAAAAGCTTTGGCACACAATAAACCTTTAGCTTTTCGATGTCATCACCACGCTCACCTGCACCGTGCAAAAATACAATGAGAGGCAATTTTTCACCCTCTTTGATATTGTTTGGTGATGTGAGAATGTAATTTAATTGCTTTGCTTTTATATCAAAGCCGTTGCTTTTTTCGTATTTAATCATCGTTTTCGCCCTTGGAAAAATTTAGTATAAAATTCTGCATTTTAATTATATCATAAATATATTGATTTGTCAACCTGTTGAGTTTTGTTGAAAAATTCACCACAAAATGTTGTGTTTGTCAACATTTTATAAACAAAAAAGCCTTGCAAAAAGC
>JAZNFR010000105.1:0-5739 GCA_045576055.1 Eubacteriales bacterium | reverse complement strand
TTATAGACACATCGGTGCAGATCTTGACGTTCCAGCAGGCGATATCGGTGTTGGCGCAAGAGAAGTTGGCTATATGTTCGGTCAATATAAGAGACTTAAGAATGAATTTACCGGAGTGCTCACAGGAAAGGGTATCTCATATGGTGGTTCACTCATTCGTCCAGAGGCTACTGGCTTTGGTGCTGTTTACTACACAGAAAATATGTTAACCTACTTCAAGGATTCAATTAAGGGCAAGACCTTTGCAATCTCTGGCTTCGGTAACGTTGCTTGGGGCGCAGTAAAGAAGGTTACTGAGCTTGGTGGTAAGGTTGTTACAATTTCCGGTCCTGATGGATATATCTACGACGAAGACGGCGTAAACACAGAAGAAAAGATTAACTTTATGCTCGAAATGCGTGCTTCCTGTCGTAACAAGGTTCAAGACTATGCTGATAAGTTTGGTGTTCCATTCTTTGCTGGTCAAAAGCCATGGAATGTAAAAGCTGATATCTTGATGCCATGTGCTACTCAAAATGAGGTTGGCATGAAGGAAGCAGAGGCGATCGTTGCTAACGGTGTTAAGTACTATGTTGAGGTTTCAAATATGCCTACAACAAACGAGGCAGTTGCATACCTAAAGGCTAATGGTGTTATTGTTGCTCCTTCAAAGGCAGTTAACGCTGGTGGCGTTGCTGTTTCAGGTCTTGAAATGTCACAAAACTCAATGCGTTACAGTTGGACAGCTGAAGAGGTTGATGAGAAACTCAAGGGTATTATGAAAAATATCTTTGAAAACTCTATCAAAGCAGCTAACCAATATGGTCTTGGCGATGACCTCGTTGCAGGTGCTAACATTGCAGGCTTTATCAAGGTTGCAGATGCTATGCTTGCACAAGGTGTGGTATAATAAATATACAAATTTTAGAGAGGCTAAAACAGCCTCTCTTTTTGTATCGAAAATATTAATTTACAAAGAATTTATATATATATAACAAAAAAGTTAGTATATTCTATTGATTTTTGTACAAGTTTAGTGTATAATATATCCAGCGAAATATATATTTTTTATAGGAGGTTACAATGAAAAAGAGAATTTTCGCATTAGTACTCGTTCTTTTAATGCTTGTTCCTTTTGTAGTTGCTTGTGGTCCTAGTGTAGATTCCGACACTGACACAAAGACAAACACAAATACACAAAAGCCAGACGACGATGAAGACGAGGAAGAGGAAGACGAGGAAACTGAATCTGAGGAAACTGAATCCGAAGAAACCGAATCCGAAGAAACCGAATCTGAAGAAACTGAATCTGAAGAAACTGAAACAGAAAAAGATTCAGACGAAACAGAAACTGAAAAAGAATCAGATACAACAGAAACTGAAAAAGAATCAGATACTGAGGTAGAAGATGATTCTAACAAAACAGATACTGAAACAGAATCAGATGACGAAGTAGTAGACACTAACACAACAACAGAAACCGAAACAGAGACTGAAACTGAGACAGAGACTGAAACTGAAACAGAGACAGAAACTGAAACTGAGACAGAAACTGAAACAGAGACAGAAACCGAAACAGAGACAGAAACTGAAAATGAAAAGCCAGTTACTCCTGTTGACAAGGTTAGTACAAAGGATAATCCATCAACAAAATGGAGTGGTAAGACACTTGATGTTCTTGCTTCCCGTTGGTACGGAACACCATCCAAGGAAGAATCAGGCGTTTGGGCACAACCTGAGTTTTATGTAACAGGCTTCCAACAAACTGAAAAGTATGGTAGCACAATTAATGACGCAGTTTGGCTAAGACAACAATTTATCCAAAATACATATGGTGTTACACTTTCATGGCACGATGGTAAGAATGATGCAGTATTACAAAATGAGCTTCAAGGCGGTCTTGAAGCAGGTAATGCTAAATTCCACCTCGCTCTTACACGTATGTTCGAATCACAATCACTCATCGCTGCTGAAACAGTTTATGATATTTCAAACAGCAAATATATCGACCTAACAAGCTCATACTACAACCAAGCATCCGTTGAGTCATTCTCAGTATACGGACACACCTTCTTTGTAGCAGGTGACTTCAGCTTTGTTGATGAAACAACAGCAACAGTTATATTCTACAACCAAGCGCTTTCAGAGAATATTAGCGATTTCCCTAATCTTTATAATATGGTAGATAATAATCTATGGACAATTTCCGAGCTTGCAAAATGGGCAAAGGAAGTCGGTAAGGACGATGATGGTGAGCAAGGCTATCAAGATACTGATACATATGGCTTTGGTTCGACATCACTTGTAGGATTCTTCCAATCAAGTGGCATTCAACAGGTTTCAACAAGACCAGTATCTGGACAAAACTATAAAGAATACTATATTTCATTAAATAATGACAGCACAGCGATTAACGACCTTGTAACAGAACTAGTTGCTATCAAGTCTTCAACTTGGGCAAGAACAGAATGGGCTGGCGGTTATGGTGCAATGCAGGAATCCTTTGAGCAAGGAAAGCTTTTATTCTACCATGAGGTTTTGCAAAAGCTTGACCAATTCCCAGAGCAAAATGACAACTTCAAGGTAGGTGTACTTCCAATGCCTATGCTCTATGAGGATCAAGAAGGTGGTTATCGTACACCTCTTTGCTCACAAACAACTGTAATGTGTCTACCAAAGGCAACTCTTGATAAAGAAATGTCTGAATACTTCTTTGATGTTCTTTCATGGACAGGACAAGAGTATGTAATGAATGCATACTATGAAACACTTGGGGAGCAGCTTTATGATGATGGCAAGACATCACGTGAGGATGCACTTAGCATGCTAACAGACTATATCTTCCCAGGCATGTGCTATGACCAAGGCTATATGCACGATGCAATGGGTCAAAAGTTTATGACGGAAGTTCAATCAGAAACCATTTCTTCCGGTTCAGCAGGTAAGTTTATGCAGTTTTATGCAGAAAACTACCCAGATGCAGCTAAGAAGCTTAACGACCCAAAAACTGGTTGGAATACATACGCAAAGAATTATACGGAATAAATAAAAAACCACGGATTTTCCGTGGTTTTTTATTTATTCATCAAGTAAAGCTTTCTTCTTTGCACGTAAATGGCGAACAAGGAAATAAATTCCGTAAAATACAGCCATATAAAGAACAAAGAGCAATACAACAACGATAGGGTAAAGCACCTTGTTTCCACCAACCATAGAGGTTACTATTGTATATGGTGTTCCGTCATCTGCCATTAAGAACATATAGTTTGGCGAATTTTCAAAAATGTTTCCACCATACGACAAGCCACAAATTACATTAACAATGTAAGCTAAAACGCAGAAAACACCCAAAATAGCATGACTAATCCAAATATTCTTCTTTCTTACACTTGCCATACCAGAAATGATTATGTAAAGTGAGGTAAAGCCAGAGATTGAGTGCGTAATTGCTGAAACAATATTGTGGAAGCAAAATGCAGGATAAGCATTATAGTCTTGAATTGCGCCGATAGGGCCAACTAATGCACCTAAAATGCCAAACACCATAACGAAATCAAGTGCGCCCTCTTTAAGTCTTCCTCGGCAAAATGCCGCTACAGGAATGGCAATTAACTGAATAGAGCAGAGGAAAAGAGGAAGATTCCAAAGCAGCGTTTTTACTAGGTTGTCAGAGCCAATGCAGTTTACAATAATTTTAATTACCTCAAATGAAAGTATTGAAATTGCAGAAATTACAATGACCTTATTTTTTGTTTTATATTCCTTTTTTCGCATCCAAATGCCAATGCCGATAGCCAAGCCTATCATAAGTAAGACAAAAATAGAAACCTGCGTAATATGTTGCCAGGAAAATGCGCCATCAGCAGCACGAGTAAAGCCGCCTATTCCAAAAAATTCCTTCATAAAAACTCCATATTTTTTAATATTACGCTATCATTCTAACACATATCGACACAGTTGTACATATATCGTAAAAAGAATTAACAATTTGTACATACTATGATGGCTTTTTATACTAAGCTCATCTAGAAAATGCAAATCTTATGGAAATTAAGGACAGTAAAGGGCCATTTTTAAATATCCAATTTTAATATATCTCTTATATATCCACCATACATAGGCTCGTTGCTTTTGTAAATATAGAAGCCGGAGGCAGTAAAATTGTTATGGCTATGGCTGTTTTTTGGAGAAACCGTACACCAAATGGAGTCTGCACCATCAATAGCAGCCTTTTGCTTTGCAATTTCAATAAACTCTCTTTGCAATCCAAGACCTCTATATTCTGGATGCACAAAAACTGCATCAAAGGTGAAGCATTTGTTGGCCTTGTCGCCCATTTTTACGCCTAAGTTTCTATCCGTTTTTCTATTACAAATAAATGTGGCAACAGCAACTAGCTTATCTCCATCATAAGCGCCTAAAACACAGTCCATATGTAGAGATTCAATAAGCTCAGCTCTTGTGGTATTAACATAAATATCAGAATCATCAATTCCGCTCGAAACAAGTGCTTGAAGCTTTAAAATAGAACTAATTTCGTCAAACCAAGCGTCGCGAATTTTAATTTCCTTGCCGTTAATGTTGATATCTTTATATAAATGCTTGCCAACGCCGTTGTCAACAAGGTACATCTTGTTTTTTAGATATTCGTTGGTAAAGCGATGCTCTTTGCCGACAATAGGGTGAATTTCCTTCTTTTTGTTTTCATAATCTCTATAAGAAATCCATTTAGTATATAAATCAAAAAGATTTGTAAAGGAGGATGAGGTTGTAAGAATATATTTTTCTTGCACGTGTGGGTTGTTCATAAACAGGAAGAAGCGATAGCCAAAAAGGTCGTCAAGGTCCTTGATTTTAGCAATCTTATGTTGAACTAACAAAGAAAGATTTTCAAAGAAGGTACAGAAAAATTGCACGTCAGAATCGTCAACGCCTTCCCATACCTCTTCGTCGTTTTTGCCCCAAAGATAAGCATTATCAAGTGCAGCATAAACCTTCATAAGTCTGTCGCTATCATGGAAATAGTTGTTGAGATTGATAAGCATCTCACAGCAAGTAACCTCGGAGGAATTTTTAAGCTCATAGGCTACAAAAAACGTACCAACTATGGTCGCAACAAGTGAAAACGCACCAACAGCAGCCTCTGCACCAAAAATTTCACCATTTACGTTTACATATCTAATAACAAGCCACGTGCCTAGAAGTATTGAGATAAGCACGAGTATAAAAAGAATAACAACTAAAAATAATTTATTTTTTGATTTCATAATGATTTCCCCCAAGGTAAGGTGTATGAAGATATTATATCACTTATATATAGAATAATCAAGCGAAAATAAAAAGGCAGCTATGAAACAGACAAAACAAATGTAGGGGAAGGGCTTGCTCCTCCCCGTTGAAAGGGTGGCACAAACACCACTCACAGAAACAAAAAAGACAGGTGAAAAGAGTGGATTTGACAGCTCCACTACGTTACGCACGCATTCGACTAACCACTCAGCCCATATGTTCAAGGCTTCGTGGAGTCTCATTGTGCACCGCGCTCGGTCGTAACCAGCGCTTTAGGGCGCAAACACCACTCACAGAAACAAAAAAGACAGGTATGAAACCTGTCTTTTTTGTTTGGCGGAGATGAGTGGATTTGAACCACCGCGCCGGTTACCCGACCTACACCCTTAGCAGGGGCGCCTCTTCGGCCACTTGAGTACTTCTCCATAAAAAGTACGCAACCAAGGTTGCACAAACCGCCGTTTCGTAGTT
>JAZNFR010000104.1:0-5046 GCA_045576055.1 Eubacteriales bacterium | reverse complement strand
CTATTTGGTGCAGAGATTTTATCTCCGACTCAAATGCAATTTTGGTATATGTTGTACTTAACATCACTTTATGGAGTATACATACTCATAAAAAGAGAGAAGATTAACGTCAAAAAATGTGTCAAATCTCCTTGGATATGGATTCTAAGTACATTATTTATAACAGCGGATAAAGCATTATTTATCGCAAACGCCGATCCTGACAGTAAGGTTGTTGTTATGACATTGATTAAACAATGCTCCGTGCTTGTGACAATAGCGATGGGAAGAATCGTCTACAAAGAGAAAAATATCTTTTGGCGAGTGTTATGCGCTGTAATAATTATTTCGGGAATAACAATTTCTGTACTTTAGGTCTTGACAAAAAGAAAAAACTGTAGTATAATATGTGCGTTGTGAAAAGCAACGCACTAAAAATGCGGGTGTGGCGGAATTGGCAGACGCGCTAGACTTAGGATCTAGTGTCTCCGACATGCAGGTTCGACCCCTGTCACCCGCACCAAAAACGGCAAGCAGTAATGCTTGCCGTTTTTATTTTATTTAACTAAATTTTGTTCTCGTCCTTCAAGATAAGCTTCAATATTAGAAAGAACCGTATTAAAGCACCTAGTTCTTGATTCAAATGAGCCCCAAGCCATATGTGGTGTTAAGATTACATTTTCTTTATCAAGTATTTTATTAAATGGGTGCTCCTTTGGTAGTGGCTCAACGGAGAATACGTCACAAGCCATACCACCAATCGTACCATTAAGTATAGCATCGGCAACATCGCCTTCATCCCAAATAGCACCACGCGCTACATTTATAATAATTGCGTCATTTTTCATAAGAGCTAATTGCTCCTTGCCAATCATACCGCGAGTAAGATTGTTTAGTGGACAATGGATAGAAATGATGTCGGATTTTTTTAGTATTGTTTCCAGATCGACACATTCAAAATCAGACACAGGGGCGCGTTTGTTTACTAAAATCTTGCAGCCAAGTGCCTCGGCAACTGTGGCTACCTTGCGTCCAATGTTGCCAAAACCAATAATGCCCCAGGTCAATCCTTCTAGCTCATGATAAATGGGCTCAAGCATATTAGCACTGACGCTTTTTTGATAAGAGCCATTATGCACAAAGCTCCTATATTCATTTAAGTGTGTCATAAGTGAGCACGCCATTGAAATAGTAACTTGAGCGACACAAGAGGTGGAGTAAGCAGGGGTATTAGCAACTTTAATTCCACGGCTATTACAGTAAGCAATATCAATGTTGTCGTAGCCAGTTGCGGTTTCGCAAATTAACTTTAAATTTGGCGCATTTTTAACCACGTCCTCGACCATTTTTACTTTGTTTACTATAATTATGTCAGCATCCTTGACTCTTTCTTTGGCCTCTTCTTGTGTGCTTGTTGGATACTTTGTTACAGTTCCAAATTTCTCGGCACCACTAAGGTCAAGGTCGTTACCAAGTGTTTTATAATCTAAAATAACAATGTTCATATTAACCTCTTTTAAGTAATTGCTTTCTAGCCTTGTAATCAGGCAACTCATTTTCAACTATTTTCCAAAAACTTTTTGAATGATTCATTTCTTTTAAATGCGCAAGCTCGTGCACGCATACATATTCGATGGCTTCATAAGGATATAGCGCTAGTCTATAGCTAAAATTTAATGTTTTTTTAGATGAGCAGCTGCCAAAACGCGTTTTTGCGGAATTTATCGAAACTCTTTCGTAAGAAACATCCATTTTTCTTGAATAATGTTCCAAAATTGGTTCAATAATTTCTTTTGCTCGTTTCTTTAGTGCTTTGACCTCGTTTTCTCCAAAATCCTCGGGGATGTGTGCGTTTTTTACTAATTCTTGTTTCTTTTTTATCCAGTCAACATGGTTTGAAACAAAGTCGTTTATTACTTTTTCACTTGTTTGTAGTGGTGCACGTACTAATACCTTGCCATCTAGCTTGATTTGAAGGCACATAGTGCGTCTTTTTGATCTGATTATCTCGTATTCCATATGTACCTCCTTCAATGTATGTTATAATTTTACCATACACTTTTATTTTTGTCAATTACGACAAAATATGCTATTGAAAAATATATAATATTATGATATCATATATTAGTAATCTAACGAAAGGAGACCAAAATGGCTGAAGTAAGTATTAAAACAATCGCTCAAAATAAAAAAGCCTATCATGACTATTTTGTTAAAGAAAAATATGAAGCCGGCATAGAGCTTTTTGGCACAGAGGTTAAATCCTTGCGTGCTGGCAAAGTCAATTTGAAGGACTCCTTTTGTAAGGTCTATGCAGGGGAGCTTTTAGCACTCGGTGTCCATATTAGCCCATATGAGCAAGGAAATATTTTTAATAAGGACCCATTAAGACACAAGCGACTTCTTATGCATAAAAAAGAAATTATGAAGCTGAATGGACTTCTAACGCGCGATGGATATTCTTTAATTCCTTTGTCACTTTATTTCAAAGGCTCTCGCGTCAAGGTGGAATTGGGACTTTGTAAGGGTAAAAAGCTTTATGATAAGCGTGAAAGCGATGCGAAGCGCGATGCAAATAGAATGATGGAAAGAACTATGAAGGGCGGGGGTGCTGACTAATGAAAGCATATCTTGAAAAATTTTTAAAGGATTTTGACTATAAGGAAACCGATGCTAAGTTTTTGCATGAGGAATACACAAAAATTGAAGAAAATGAAGAATCAAATAAAATTTTCTGTGAGCTTATAGAGCTTTATAATCAAACAATTAAATTTGATTACTATAACGATTTTCTTGTAAAAGCTGAAAATGCTGGAAAAATTGTTGGTGTTCATCCATACACCTCTGGGCTTTTAATTTTTATGTGCATTTCAAAGCACTTAAAGGAGCTTTATGATGAACAAGGTATTTCCGAGGAAATATACCACGACTCAATGCTTGATTTAAGATATAAGCTTGAGGAATGTAAGCTTGTAAAGGGCATGATAGGATCTTTTGTTGCTTGGTGGTTTCCAGGATTTTTTGAAATGAATCGCTTCGCTCTTGGCAGACTTCAGTTTGAGCTTTCAACATATAATAACGAAGACTATGAGAAAAATGGTAAAAAATTAACAAAGGGTGATATTGTTATTGGCGTACACATTCCCAGAAGCGAAACGCCAATAACAAAGGAAGCAACCGATGATGCATATGCTAAGGCTGCTAAATTCTTTTTAGATAAGATTCCTAATAAACAAATTGTATTTGTTTGTCATAGCTGGTTACTGTATAAAGCAACTCTTGAGGTTTTTCCAAAGCATACAAATACATATAGATTTATTCACGAATTTGATGTCACCTGGGAAACCCATGATAAAGAGGGCGAGTATAACGATGCATGGCGTCTTTTTGATATGGACTATACGGGTAATGTTGATGATTACCCAGAAAATACTAGTATGCGCCGTGCCTATAAGGAATACTTAAAAAACGGCGGTAAGACTGGCGAAGGCTTTGGAATAATAATGTACTAATGATTAGGCGAAATTTTCGCCTAATATATGGGACTGTAAGGGCTTCGACGGGGATTGTGAGATATAATAAGCGTAGAGGGCTAGCTAACCCCTTATAATGGCTAATTTTAAATAATAAACGACAACAGAAAAGTTGCTTTGGCTGCTTAATTGATTCTCCTTTAGGAGTTTCAATTAGCAGTGCTGTGGACATTAGCTCCACCCGTTCCCCCGGGGAGAACCTCAACCTCGGCTGGAGCGTAATCTAGAGGTGAACTTGAATTGAGAGTTTTGTCTGTATCAATCAAGCATCAAGACAATACCTGAAAAATAGCCTGTTAATCGGCGCTTTGTAGGGGAACTTTAATAGATTAACTGCCTACGGAGAAATTTATGTCAAGTGATTTTCGGACGCGGGTTCAACTCCCGCCAGTTCCACCAAAACAAAAGCACCTTTGAGGTGCTTTTTGTTATAATTATCATATTCACATATGAACATATATTGAATCAAAAGCACGACTTATTTTGAATTTTTTGTGAAATATTTTAAAAAACTATTGAAAAGCAATATATATAATGTTAAAATTTCAACGAATTATGAACTAAAACAATATGTTTATAAAATATCTAATGTTAAAGGATTAAGTTTTATGGAGTTTATTAAAAAAATTTTATCCTTTCTTACCCTTGATATGACCGAACCAACAAGTTATGGTTGGTTTCACTTTTTGTTTGTTGCAATTATGCTTGGTCTTACAATTTTTCTTTGCGTTAAATTCAAAGATACAAGCGACAAGGTATTTAGAAGGATAGTATTAATTTGCTGGATCGTCATGGTTGTTCTTGAATTATACAAGCAACTTGAATTTAGCTATACAGTGGGGGCAGAGTTTATAACTTGGGATTATCAGTGGTATGCTTTCCCATATCAATTGTGCTCAACGCCACTCTATGCGTTGCCATTTATTGCTTTTATGAAGGACTCAAAATTCAGAGATGCTTTCGTTGCTTATATGTCAACATTCTCGCTCTTTGGTGGTTTGGTGACATTCATTTACCCAGAGCAGGTTTTTGTTGAGACAATTGGCATCAATATTCAAACGATGACTCACCATGGATTGCAAATTGTTCTTGGAATATTCTTTATTGTATATGCAAGAAAAAATTTTCCGGTAAAATTTTATTTAAAGGGCATTGCTGTATTTGGAGGCTTTGCTACAATTGCCCTTATAGCTAATGAACTGTTTGTTGCATTTTTCTCAACTGACGAAACCTTTAATATGTTCTATATTAGTCGTCATTTTGATTGCATTTTACCAATTCTTGATCAAGTTTATGACAAGCTATGGTATGGTTTATTCTTAGTGCTTTACATTTTTGGATTTGTACTAGTTTCCGCTATTATTTTCTCAATTGCAAAACTAATAATTTATATCGTAGGAAGAGAAAAGAATCGTGCTAAAATCTAAAGATAATAAAATAAAAGCACTTTCCATATTTTTTGCAGTTCAATTATTGTTTCTTTCATTGGTTATAGTGAATGGAAAAGAATATTTTTTGTCAATTTGTTTTTCAT
>JAZNFR010000103.1:0-6624 GCA_045576055.1 Eubacteriales bacterium | reverse complement strand
ATTTTCTTGCTTGTATTTTTCTAAAATATAGCTAAAAAGCACGGTGTAGCCGTTTTCACCTGCAGCGGTGTAATGGTAGCGCGCGCTTAAATCGCGCCAAGCGTTCAAATGCGCCAAAAGCTTCTCCTTTTTCGAATGATTTTGAAGCTCTGCTTCCATAAAATCGAGCGCCCAAGCCATATTTTTAATTTGGTTTTTCAGCTTGTCAACGCTTCCGAAATTTACCGCCTGTCCTGTGTGAATTCTATAAAAATAGTAGCCCCTGTGTATGTTTTTGACGTTTTTTGCCTCGCGCCAAGCAAGGAAATTTATGAGTGCGTCCTCACCGTAGGAGTTTTTCTCGCACTCTGTTTTTTCAAGCTCTGCCTTTGCGTTTTTAAGTAGACTCGCACGGTAAATTTTATTCCACAAAACGAAAAGCGAATGATGCCTGCCCTCTCCCGAAAAGAAGAATTCAAGCACGTCCTCACCCGAAAAATTAAAATCCCGCCTTATCGTAATATCGTTTTTGCAGTAGTATTTTTTGTCCCCTGCGTAGTACGCCCAATCGTTTATTACAATATCAGCGCCGCTTTCGCTTGCATCATCGAGCATTGACGAATAGTAAAGTGAGGAAACGGTATCGTCGGCATCGCAAAACGCAATATATTCACCCTCAGCCATTTCAATTCCCAAAAGGCGCGCCTTCAAAATCCCTTGGTTTTCCGTTTTTATATATTTCGCGCCGAATTTTTCCACCAAATCACCGTAGCTTATGCTTGAGCCGTCGTCAACCAAGCAAATTTCATATTCACCCTTATATTTTTCAAGAGAGGAATTCACAATGCTTTCAAGCGAGGCACGCAAATATTCCCTCGGAGTGTTGTATATACAAATTATAATAGACAGCTTCATTTGCACGCCTCCTTTGTTTTTTATCATTATACCGATTTTTCTCCCGCACCGTTTGCACCGATAACGCCGTAGCACTTGCCCGAGGTGAATTTCAAATTTACATCCTTGAAAAGAACCTGACCTCTAAAATTGATATTTACTGTTATCATTAAATTGCTTATTGGGGAGGCATGCCTCCCCTAAGGCTTTAGTTATCAAATTCCTTTTGTACTGCCTCAAGGGCCGAAGTAATTACCTTGTCCATATCGTAATACTTATATTGACCAAGGCGACCGCCAAAAATAACATTTGGTTCGTTGTCGGCGAGCTCCTTATACTTTATATAAAGCTGATTGTTTTTATCGTTGTTGATTGGATAATAAGGCTCATCACCCATTGTCCACTCACTTGAATATTCCTTAGAAATTACAGTCCTTGGCTGTTTGCCGAATTCAAAGTGCTTGTGCTCTATAATTCTTGTGTAAGGCACTTCTCTTTCTGTATAGTTGACTACCGCATTGCCTTGATAGTTTTCCATATCTAAGGTTTCAGTTTCAAATCTTACGCTGCGGTATTCCAAAATGCCCATCTTGTAGTCAAAGAATTTATCAATTTGGCCCGTGAAAACAGTTTTGCCAAACTCATATTGATTGTCATTTATAAATTCAAAGTAATCTGTATTTAGAAGCACATCAACACCGTCAAGCATCTTTTCTACAATTTGATTGTAGCCACCGATCGGAATACCCTGATATCTATCGTTGAAATAGTTATTATCATAGGTAAAGCGAAGTGGCAGACGCTTAATAATAAAGGCAGGAAGCTCATCACAAGAGCGTTGCCATTGCTTTTCTGTGTAGCCCTTAACGAGCTTTTCATATACGTCCTTACCAACTAAGGAAAGTGCTTGCTCCTCTAAGTTTTTAGGCTCGACTATATTTAATTCCTTTATTTGATCAGCAATGATTTCCTTTGCCTCGGCGGGTGTTTTTATACCCCACATTTTTGAAAAGGTATTCATATTGAATGGGAGATTATACAGTTCATCCTTGTAAATCGCAACAGGTGAGTTAATATAGTTATTAAATTCCGCAAATTGGTTTACATACTCCCAAATTTCCTTATTCGAGGTGTGGAAAATATGTGCGCCGTATTTGTGAACATTAATGCCCTCAATTTCCTCGCAGTAAATATTACCACCTATGTGATTTCTTTTGTCAATTACAAGACAGCTTTTTCCGCGCTTTTTTGCCTCGTATGCAAACACGCTGCCATATAGACCCGCACCGACAATTAAATAATCGTATTTTTTCATTTTAATCCTTTTTTCTTTAACCTTCAAAGCTTAATAAATTGGCTACCTAAGCTATTTTTTAGCTTCTTCCTTCTTTTCTAGTTCTTCTATTCGTTTTTGAAGCATCTCTATTGTTTGCTTCATTTGTCCAAGATTAGCTTCATAAATCGCTTTATCATGTTCAATGCATTTCCACAAAAGAAGCTCGTTTGCGCCGGTTTTTCTAATAGGCTTATTCAGAGCATCATCAAGCCACTTTTGGCTTCTTTCTCTTTCACTGTCAAGTCTTTTATTAACAGCGTTGTAATCTATAATTGAGCTGATTAGATTTTTCTCTTCTATCTGTGATGAGCATGTAATCAATCTATTTTCAAGACCTGTCGTTTCGGCAATGCTTTCAAATCTTGCCTTCCCGCGCCTTGAATTAATATACGCTATTACCTGCTTGTTGAAAATTATTGAGAAGCAAAAGCCGTGGAATGAGTCCGTTGTCACATAGGATGCGTTTGCTATATATTTAAGCCAATCCTCGATTCTTAAATCGACACGAATGTTAGAATCCTCTTTAAGTAGTTTTTCAACTACCGCCTTTGAGTGTGCGTCATTGTCTCTTAAAGCATCAATAGCTATTCTATATGGCAAGCCGAGTCTTTTTGCGGTTTGCTTAACCATTTTAATTTTATCCTCGGTTGGGTCAAGAATATATGAAAACAGATATTCCTTGCTTTCATTTACCTTTGAGAGTGATAAAACCTCATTATATGAATCCATATCACAAAGGAACACAGGGTCAAGAACGTGAGTTGCCTCAACCGCGAACTCATTTTTACAAATATCAACTCCGCTTTTTTCTCTTACAGAAATAGCATCAAACTTGCTCAAATGATAGCTAACCCTTATTCGCTTATCATCGGGAAAATCAGTATTATCCTTTCCAAATGATGTTGCATAAGCAATTCTTTTGTGTCCGGGTGCTACGAAATTTAAGAAGAAAAATTCCATATGATTGTGTCTTATATTCCACCAATTCCATAGCTGGTCAGAGCCAACAAGGAAGGTGTCGCAAACATCATTAAATCTTCCAAAATCCTTCGTATCAGTTATTTTGCTGCAGTCATAGAAATGTCTTGCAAACTCAAGGCCATAGGAATTCGCACCCGGCTTTATTCCACCATGCTCAAGCATCAGCACGCGTAGCCCCTTGTTTTTTAAGGTCTTATTCATTGCAAAGCTGGTAAGCGCACTGCCATAGTTTTTACTGTCCCACCATCCAACATATCCTATGTCATATCTTGGCGTTTTTTTATAGGCTTGGTCAAATGGAATGCCGGCATCAACAAATAAGCTGAAAAATCTTTCTCTTAGAGGATTTTGCTTTACCGGAGCAAGAAGCTGTCCGTTTCTTGTTTTTGCAATCTCCTTGATCTTTTCAAGGGAGGCTTTTTCAAAAAGCGTACATTCATCCTTTATAGAGTCTATAAGCTTTTTTCCCTTACTTGTGTTTACAAATACAAGGCCTGTGCCCTTGCCATCTGTTAGCTTAGGATCAATATCACCGACTCCCCAAAAATCACCAAGAGTTATATCGCCAAGGCGATTTATTGATGTATATTTACAGCTTGAACAGCTTTTTCTTACAATAAGCCCTGATGAAAACGCCTTCAAATACGGATCTTTGAAAAAATCCTGCTTATACTCAGTACCGTTCTCCATGTACAAAGACACAGCTGTACCCCAGCCCCAAGTTGCCTTTTCTCTAAAGTTCATCTCCTTTATAGGAACGCCACCCGACATTTCCATGAGATATCTGGAATATACCATATTTGATGGCACACCGTGGCATACAACATCTACTGTGAAAAGATTATCATATTTTTTCCCGAGAAAAGCATAAAGACCTGCTATTTGGCAAGGCGTTGCTGAATATAAAACCGCCGTTCCTTTATCAAGATAGTCTTTTGCCTCTTTATATGTTTTGCCTATTTCACTTTGCACATATTTTGAGCCGCGAAGAAAATCCAATTGCTTTTCGTTTTCAGCCCATGCGTGATAAACACTTAGATAGTCATCGCTATATCGTGCGCCACAAACAACGCCACCCTGCTTAAATATTGCTTTTGCAAGCAAGGAAAACATTCCGCCGGAGGAGCTTTTGAGCCTTGTTTTCTCATCGGCCCATACTGCATATGCCTCAGGTGCTCCGTTTTTTTCGACTGAAGCGTTTATTGGGCATATATTATAACAAATTCCACAATCAAGACACTTATCCTCGATTATGCAAGGAAACATAAAGCCCTCTTTGTCCGAGCGCATTTCTATTGCATTTACAGGGCATTTATTTACGCAAGCACCACAGCCCGTACAAAGCTTGTGGTCTATACTTTGAATAGTTTTCATAATCAACCTTTCACAAAAGCTTTAAGTTCTTTCAAATAAGATTTTGTTCTTTGGTCCAACGCCTTTGAAGTTATTGTTAATTGATTTTCATTTATAATTTTTTCAAGCTCTGAGGCAATTCTCTGCTTTTCATCGTTTGGAAGCTCTTCGTTTTCAAGATCATGCAAGATGAAATCAAGCGCCCAAGAAAGAAGCTCATTTGGATACTTATCGGCAAAGCCGTTTTTCTTCCAATATGCAAATATTTTCTCTGCAACAGCAAGATGCCGATTCATTTTCTTTATCGGTTCTTTTCTTAAAACCTGCATAGCAGAATTGTTTCTTACAAAGCGATACTTATAAAGCTTGTCCTCAATAAATGCAAAATTCTTTGCATGTGGATATAAGCAAATCAAGAATGCCATATCCTCACCAAGTGTCAATTCCTCATCAAATCGGATACCTGTTCTGTCAAGCAGTCCCTTTGAGTAAGCCTGATGCCAAATAAACGGCTTTGCGCTTGGCTCGCCAAACAAAACATATGGGTTGAAATCATAATAACGCTTTGTTTGAACATTAAGTGCATAATAGTGCCATGCGGGTGCCTTGGGTTGCTTTGGGATAATTTCAGTGCCAAAGTTTATAATATCGGTTTTTCCCTCTTCTCCCTCAATCCAAACTCTTTCGCAAGCATTTTCAGCAAGGCAGTCATCCGGGTCAAGAAACATAATCCAATCGCCCGTTGCAACACTTAGTCCAAAATTTCTTGCAGAGGATACGCCACCGTTTGCCTTGCTGATTACAGTTATTCTATCATCAAGCTTTGCATAACAATTTAAGATTTCCAATGAATTGTCTGTACTGCCGTCGTTTACGCAGATAAACTCCACATCGCGTAGAGTCTGATCCATGCAGCTTTGCATAGCAAATGGCAAATATTCTGCAACATTATATACCGGTATTATTACTGAAACTTTTGTTGAATTACTCATCTTCTGCTAAGCCTCCTTTTTAGCTTTGAGAAAAATCTCTTGACTGTGTATCTCAGTCCATTCTCCTTCAAGCATTTTATTCCTCTTTTTAGAAGTGATTCCTTTTTTTCACTCTCGTGAACATACACCTCGCCTTTTTTCTCTGCTTGGCGGGCTTTATGAAATTCTTCAGGGGCTTCAATGATGAAATTAAGATTATTCCATTTATACCAAGGATATGCCGACTTTTCACAAACGCCGGATAACATATCCTTCTTAAACTCCGCAGAGGCAACAAGCAAAAACTCTCTTGCCTTTTCCTCATTAAGCCTCTCATAGTTCCAAATATACGTATTATATTTCAGTGCATTCTTAACAATGTCAAGTCTGCCCTTTAGCTCCGCATGCTCGTTCAAGAAGCGCTCCATCTCGTGATACTCATCACAAACGCAAAAAACCTTACCGCTTGAATTGATTGAAGAGCCTTCGTTATCCTGTCTGTAATGTAAAAAGCATTCTTCAAGCAGCTTTACTCTTTTTGCAAGTGCCCACACCTTGAAGTTAAATGAAGTATCCTGGAAGGATGCACCCGGGGTCTCATTAAATCGAATATTATTCTCTCTTATGAAGTCTTTTCTGTAGATTGCTGACCAAATAGTTGGCTTTATATTGAAAAACTCTATTTGCTCACGAAGAGATTTGAAATCAGTTGTTGGGCAAAATACATTTTTGCACATAACCGCTGATGCAATTGGAGATGGAACGTTTCTTTCCTCAGGCTTTGAAAAATAATAGAAAAATCCACTCTTACACGCATCAAGATCGTTTTCCTTAGCGCAATTATATAGCTTTTCAAACATATTCGGTTCAGCATAGTCATCAGACTCAACTATACCAATATACTCACCTGTTGCCATATCAAAGCCACGGTTCATAGAGTTACCATAGCCACTGTTTTCCTTGTCAATAACCTTTACACGTGAATCCTTATTTACATATTCCATAATGATGTCAAGGGAGGAATCCTTTGAGCCATCGTTAACACAAATGATTTCAATATCCTTAAGTGTTTGATTAACAATGCTGTCAAGACACTGCCTCAAATACTTT
>JAZNFR010000102.1:0-11700 GCA_045576055.1 Eubacteriales bacterium | reverse complement strand
AACGGAATGAGTAATTTTATTTTAAAGCCTATTATCAACTGGTTCCTTTCTATGCTTCTTCCAGGCGAGGGACTTGAGGCTGCACTTACATTCTTCCCAGACTGCAAGGCGTACAAGGACATCGTTGACGAAACAGGTGCTGTTATCGGTCATGAGATTGACCTAGCAAACTCCATCTACATAGACTGGGGCTCATTCATCAGTGCAATTATTAACTTCATTCTTATCGCATTGGTTCTCTTTACAATTGTTAAAATCATAAACACAGTAAGAAAGAACCACGAAAATATGTCCAACCTCGTTGTTAACGGCAAGGTTTCAAAGGAAGAAAAGAAGGAAATGAAGGCACTTGGCTACAACTTCAGAAGCGAAGCTGATATTGAGGTTTACCGTGCTCAAAAGCAAGCAGATGCAGATGCAAAGGCTAAGGCTGAGGCTGAGGCAGCAGCTCAAGACAGACTTAACAATCCTACAACTGAGGACTTGCTTAAGAAGATTTGCACAATTCTTGAAAACAAATAAGAAAGCAAAAAGCACACCATTTGGTGTGCTTTTGTTTATTTAGTTAATTCGCCACGGAGGTTGGTTTCCATAAGCTCTTTTATTTTTTCTCCTGAATATTCCTTTGAGAAAAGGTAGTATAATTTAGCAACTGCTGCCTCTGTTGTCATGTCGTAGCCACTGACAGCACCAGCTCTTACAAGTGGGGAGCTTGTGGCATATGCGCCAAGGGTAACCGTGCCCTGTGGACATTGTGAGCATACGGTAACTATTGAACCAGCCGAGAATGCCTTTTTTATAATAGGCAAAAGCGATTGCCCCTCGCCTGGGATATTTCCAGCGCCAAAGGTTTCAAGCACGATGCCCTTTAATTTTTCAGTCATAAGTGTGTCAAAAATAGGGAAGGAAATGCCAGGGAATATCTTTAAAACTCCAATCGGCACACTCTTAAGACGGCAGAGGGAGAAGGGCTTATTTTCCTTAAGTGGTGCAGTATATGGCAAATATCTAATACTGATTCCTGCCTCGGCAAGACGTGGACAGTTAGGGGAATCGAATGCCAAAAGTCCGTCAGCTGACATTTTTGTAGCGCGATTGCCACGCAACAGTCTGCCACCAAAGTATAGGCAAACCTCATTAATTTTTCCACTTCCGGCAATTAAAAGAGAGGTAACAAGGTTGTCCTGACCATCGCTTCTTATCTCACAAAGTGGGATTTGTGAGCCAGTCAAAATAATAGGCTTGTCCGAATTTTCAAGCATAAAGGAAAGGGCAGCGGCGGTATATGCCATTGTGTCCGTGCCGTGCAAAACAACAAAGCCATCGTATTTATCGTAGCGCCTTGCAATCTCCTCGCCGATTCTGTTCCAATCATCAACTGCCATGTCGGATGAATCAAGAAGTGGAGACATTTCGTAAAAATCAACCTCTGGCATTATGTCTGCCTTAAGGTCAGAAATGGTATCAAGCACGGTTTCAAGGTAACCCTCTTTTGGGAAATATCCATTTTCGCCCTTGACCATGCCTATTGTGCCACCTGCGTGTATCAAGCAAATATGTCTTTTCATAATAAATCCTTTTAAAACGAAAATTTTCATTTATATTTTAGCATAACTGAGCCTCTTTGTAAATAAAAACTTGACATGCACACAAAATAGTGATAAAATACTATCATAAAATATATAATATAATATCTTCGGGGCAAGGTGAAATTCCTTATCGGCGGTAAAGTCCGCGAGCGCTTTTGCGCAGACTCGGTTAGATTCCGAGACCGGCAGTATAGTCTGAATGGGAGAAGGTAATTATGTGCGCTTTTGCGCCTAAACCTCTTTTCCGCCTTGAAATGGCGGTTTTTTTATGCCCAATGGTGAGGGAAAATGAAGAATAGAACAAAAAAGATAGTAATGCTTGGCTTGTTTTCTGCCATCGCGTTTATTTTTACAAACATAGGAAACTTAATTCCTATAAGATTTGCAGGGTTTTTGAGCTTTGACCCTAAGGATGCAATAATTGTTATTGCTGGCTTTGCACTAGGCCCATTGGCAACTATTGTAATAAGTGTTGTTGTTGCTATAATAGAGGCAATTGCAATAAGCTCAACAGGCATAATAGGACTTATAATGAATATTATTGCAAGTGTTAGCTATGCGTTTATTCCAGCGCTTGTTTATAAAACCACAAGAACCTTTAAAAGTGCTATTTGGAGTCTTTGTGTCTCCTCTATAATAACCATTCTTTTAATGCTTTTGTGGAATTTCCTTATAACTCCAATTTATATGCACGTGCCAAGGGCAGTGGTGGAGAGTATGCTTTTGCCAGTGTTTTTACCGTTCAATGCCTTAAAATGCTTAATAAATACAGCTTTAGTTGTGGTTTTATATAAGCCGTTTGTTAGAATTTTGCGTCGTGTTAAGCTTTTGCCTCCGTCAAGAGTTATAAAGAGGGAGACACCTAACAAGCCAACGCAGGTATCATCTAATATTGAGTCAATTAATAAGCACATAAAATGTTCAAAGATGAAAAGAGAGCGCTAAAGGGCTCTCTTTTTTATAAAATATTTGATTTTTATACGTTTGTATGGTACTATAAATTTATAAGGGGGGTGTTAATATGAGAGCTAGACTTATCATTTTAATATGTATTATTATTTTTGGGGTGCTTGTGCTTCCGTCTTGTGGAGAAAGCAAGGAAACCGATACCGAGAAAGAAAAGGAAACAACCGAAAGCACTGACACCAAAAGTGATAGCGATGATATAGAAGAAACCGACAGCGAGGATATAGAAGAATCTGATAGCGAAGACACCGATAGTGAAGGCGACGAGGATATAGGAGACACCGATAGCGAAGAACCAGTTGTCGAAACTGATGATGAATATGACCAAGACGAATCGCAAGACTCGGAGACACAAGAGGACTTAGTAGATAGTGATATGCCAGATGGCGAAGAGTCTGATGGTGACACCGATACAGAAGCCGATACTGATACAGAAACGGAAACCGAAACTGAATCCGAAACTGAAACCGATGATGTTATTGATTTAGGTCCAAGACCAGTTGACAAGGACTTAACAATCATAAGCGAAGGCGCAAGTGAATATGTAATAGTTTACGAAAGAGGCAATGTAGCACAAAGCGTCTATTCCGAAAGCTTGTCTGAGCATATTAAGGAAAAATATGGTGTTGAAATTCCTTATTATCAATTTGGAGATACCCCATCTAGGCGCACAAAAAGAATCATAATAGGAAACGCAGATTTAAATGCCAAATTTGCACAGAGCGATATAAAAAAGGCGGTCGACTTTACAGTTGATGTGCTTGATGATGACCTAATTCTATACGCTTCAACCGAGTATATGTATAAATATATGCTTGAAATTGTTAAAAGCGAAATTTTAACAGGTGGAGAGGGACTTTCGTTCCCTGCAAGCTGGCAATATATATTTTCAAGAGATAGCGAATATAAGGATTTAAATTACGCACAGTATTACAAGCTTAAAAATGGCAATTTTACAAAAGACACAATTCTTGATATATTTGAGGCGAAAACATTTACAGAATACGGTAGCTTGCCATATAGAATATATGTCCCATCTGATTATGATGCGTCAAAGGAATACCCGCTTCTTACAATTTTGCACGGCGCTGGTGAGCGTGGTAATGACAATAAAAATCAACTAATCAATATGGTGCCTGAAATGTTCAACCAAGAAGGCTCCAAATATATGGATGCAATAATTATATGTCCACAGTGCCCTTCACATCCAAACCAGTGGGTTGATACCCCTTGGACAGATGGAAATTATAGTATTTCCTCAGTTGGTGAATCGGATGAATTAAAGGCAGTGGTGGCGCTAGTCACAAAGGCGCGTAAAGAGCTTTCTGTTGATTCGAATAGAGTTTTGGTAATGGGTCTTTCAATGGGTGGCTTTGGCACTTGGGATTTATTAATGCGCCATAGCGACATTTTCACACGTGCCGTATGCCTATGTGGAGGAGGCGACCCAAGCCAAGCAGAGAAGCTAATTAATATACCTATTTGGGCAGTGCACAGCTCAAACGATGGTATAGTTCCATATGAGGGAACAAAAGAGATGTGCGAGGCAATTAAAAACGCAGGTGGTGAGCTTTGTATTTTTGAAACAAAAGAAAGCAAACACAACGTTTGGACATACGCGGGCGAGAGCACTGAAATTGCCAACTGGCTTTTTGAATAACTAAAAACGCACATCAAGCGATGTGCGTTTTCTTTTATTTTAAATCTTCTCTTTTTGTCGCTTTTGGTGACTTTAATAGATAGAAAATAAGAGCAAAAACAAGTCCAACGGCAATTGCCACAACTAGGTCAAAAACGATTGTCAAAACAAAGGTCAAAACAAGGACGATAACATCCGTTTTTGGTGCGGTTTTGCAGATGTGGAAGAAATGCTTGTATTCACACATATTGTAAGCAACCATCAGAAGAACAGCGGCAATTATAGGCATTGGAATAAACGAGGCAAGAGGCATAAGGAACAATAAAACAAGAAGCAAAACTACTGCGTGTACCATACCAGAAATTGGGGAGCGTCCACCGTTTTTAACGTTTGCAGAGGTTCTTGCTATTGCGCCAGTGGCTGGGATTCCACCGAAAAGTCCAGATGCGATGTTTCCTAAGCCTTGTGCAATAAGCTCGGTATTTGAGTTGTGCTTATCGTCAATCATTTTATCTGAAACAACACAGGAAAGAAGTGATTCAATAGATGCCAAAAGTGCAATTGTAAACGCATCAGGAATTAGGGAAACCACCTTGTCCATGCTAAATTCTGGAATAGAGAAGGCAGGGAAGCCTGATTCAATAGTGTATAAATCGCCAATTGTCAAAACGTCGAGCTTAAATACAGCAACAATAACTGAACCAAGAAGAACAACGATTAGTGAGCCTGGGATTTTTTTGCTAACCTTAGGCCATAAAAATAGAATAGCAAGAGCAACGGCTCCAACTATAAATCCAACAGGATTAAAGGTTGTTATGTTGTGGATTAAAGCCTCTATTTTTTCCATAGATTCAACAGGGGAAGCACCACCGAAGGACATACCAAAGAAGTCCTTTAGCTGACCTATAACAATGGTAACAGCAATACCAGCAGTAAAGCCGACTGTAATTGTTGTAGGAATAAATTTAATTAGTGAGCCAACACGTAAAAGACCGAATAATATTAGTATAATTCCAGCCATTATAGTAGCAATTACAAGACCGTCAAAGCCTTGTGTTGCGATAATACCAGCAACTATTGTTGCAAAGGCGGCGGTTGGACCGGAAATATTAACCTTACTTCCACCGAAGAATGAAATTACAAAGCCGGCAATAATGGCAGTGTAAAGACCTTGGGCAGGCTCAGCCCCTGATGCAATTGCAAGGGCAATAGAAAGAGGGAGCGCAATAATAGCAACAATGACGCCAGCAACTAGGTCGTTTGAAAATTGCTTGCCACTATACCCCTTGAATGAAGTAAAAAGCTTAGGCTGGAAAAGTTTCATATAAATACCTCAAATTCGCTAAAAATGATAAATAACGAAAAATATTATACAATCAAGAAAAGTCTTTGTCAATAAGTTTAATTAAGAATTAATTAAAAACTTGATTACAAGACTAAAATCGGCTATAATAAAAATGATTAAAAAAGAAGGAGGCTTCTATGGGATATTTAAAATATGTTAACACAAAGATGGGCACAAATTCAAAAATGGAGTTTTCAAGGGGCAACACATTGCCACTTTGTCAGCTTCCGTTTGGCATGTGCGCATTCTCGCCACAAAGTGAGATTCCAAAGAAAACTCCTGAGTGGTTTTATAGTCCAAAAGCAAGCAAAATGGACGGAATAAGACTTACCCATCAGCCAAGTCCTTGGATAGGGGACTATGGCACCTTGCTTTTTTCCTTAAGCGAAAAGGGAGAGAAATTTGATAAGGAGAAAACAAGCCTTGCACCACACTACATAAGTGCATATTTTAAAGACCTGGGCGCCACACTCGAAATAACTCCAAGTGAGCGTGGTGGCATATTTAAAATTGAATTTAAAGATGATGACGGATTCCTTTATTTATCAAGCCCACACGGAAGCACAAGCTTCATTTTCGACAAGGAAAGCAAGATTGTATATGGAACAAACGACTTCGTTCGAAATGGTAACTGCAAGAATTTTAAAATGTATTTTGTAGTTTCCGTTGACTGGGCAGACCTTAGTGCGTCAAGCATGGAAAATGGTGTTGCGAAAATCAAAATAAATGCGAAAAAAGCCGAGGGACGTGTCGGAATTTCATATATAAGCTATGAAATGGCACTAAAAAATCTTAAAAGTGAGCTTTCATCCAAAACATACCTTGAGCTTCAAAAAGATGCTGAAAAGAGTTGGGAAGAAAGACTTGGGAAAATAGAGATAGTATCAGATGACGAAAACCAACTAAAAACCTTCTATTCTTGTATGTACCGCGCACATTTGTTCCCAAATAAATCATATGAAATTGATGATGGATGTCCAGTACACTATTCACCATTTACAGGTGAGGTGCACGCAGGCAAAAGATACACAAATAACGGCTTTTGGGACACGTATCGCACATCCTACACCTTGTTTTCTTTGATTGCTAAAGAGGAATTTGCCGAAATCTTAGAGGGATTTGCCTCTGATTATAAGGAAAGCGGCTATTTGCCGCGTTGGACCGCAATGGGCGAGGTTGGCTGTATGCCGAGTACGCTAATTGATGGCGTAATTGCTGAGGCTGTTATAAGAAATATTGGCGACAAACCACTACATAGACAGCTATTAGAGGGAATGATTCACCACGCAAATGTTTTGTCAAGCGATTCACGATATGGAAGAAAATGTGTTGACAAATACCTAAAATATGGATACGTCCCCTATGATTTTTCAGATGAAAGCATAAATTTATCACTTGACTTTGCTTATGGTGATTGGTGTATAGGCACAGTGGCAGAATCCTTGGGTGAGGAAGAGATAGCAAAGGAATATTTTAAGCGTTCGCTTAGCTACAAAACGCTTTTCGATAAGGAAAACGGATTTTTCCGCGCAAAAAATTCAAATGGTGAGTGGAAAAGCGATTTTAATCCGTTCGTTTGGGGATATGACTATACAGAAAGTGGCGCATACCAAAATATATTTGGTGCACCACACGCGCTTGATGATATAGCTAGTATGCTTGGTGGAAAGAATGAGGCAATTAAAAAGCTTGACGAAATATTTGAAACTCCACCAAAATTTGAGCACGGCAGATACGGCTGCGAAATACACGAAATGACAGAGATGGCAGTTCAAAGTCTAGGTCAATGTGCAATTTCCAACCAACCATCGTTTAGTATTCCGTTCCTTTATTCTTACTATGGATGTAAGGAAAAAAGCGATTTAATAATTAAAAAAATCGCAAATGAATGCTTTAGCCCCGACTCGTATCCAGGGGATGAGGATAACGGCTCAATGAGTGCGTGGTATATATTTGCAACGCTTGGCATTTACCCAATTTGCCCAGGCAAAAGGGAGCTTGTAAAAACTGAGCCACTAGTTAAGAGCTACAAAATAATATAAAAAGAGCAGGCTAAAAACCTGCTCTTTTATTTAGCTTATAGGGAAAATGTTTCGTCATCACTTGGCTCGCCAAGGTCAAAGGTTTCTTCACCCTCACTATCTTCACCAAGGTCGAAGGTTTCTTCGCCCTCGCCAACTTCATCTGGGTTGGTAAAGGATGAAAGAGACATATCAACAATGGTATCAGCCATCAAATCGGACAAGGATTTTTCTTCCGCTTCCTCTTTTAGGGTAAGCTCCATTGTCTCCTCGTAATTCTTGTTGATAGCCTCAACGTAAGCTGCCCAAGCAGCTGATGTATCTGGCTTAACCTCGTCAACGCTGCTATCCTCTTCAATTTCCTTTTGAAGATTAAGCTCAATTGTGCGCGTGTAGTCGTTGTTGAGTGCATCGACGTATGCGGTCCATGCTGCCTCATCATTGCGCTCACCATTTTCGTTTAGCTCAACATCTGGCGGTAGCTCGTCAACAAGATTCATCTCAGCCAGCTGTTCGGCAACGGACTTGTTCGAGCCTCCCTCACCCTTCTTGATAGTGTTGAATCGGAACTTGTAGCCAGCCGATTTGCTCTTCTTTCTTGTAAATGTGAATACAAAGGTGAGAAGTATACCAGCAAGAAGCGGAATAGATACGAAGATTATAATAAGTGCAATTCTAAATGTGCGCTTATCTGTATTAATTGTGATATTTAAAATAGGAATTGTGAATGATAGGCTGTTGTCAATTACAGGGATATCTTCAAAAATATCTCCGCCACAATCCTTACATTGGAAGCGTCTGCGTCCTGTATGCTCGGTAGATGGCTCTGCGATAACAACACCTGGGTCACCAGCCCTCTTTGCATGCTTTGTTGTATCGAACTTTCCAGTGAATTCATAAGGAGTTTCGCCACCACATGCAGTACATTTATACACGCCCGATTCAGGGGTGGAGCAGGTTGCCTCGTTATAAACTATTTTTTCACGTGTGTGCTCTAAAACAGGAGGAGCAATTCTGTCTGCAGGCTTGTATTTGCAATCAACACAGACACTGGAGATTCTTCCTTCAACACATGTTGGCTCGATAACAAACGAATCCTTAAAGTTGTGTGTAGCGTTTGCTGATGGAACAACTGCGTTAATTGCAGTACCCTTAACAACAGTTACAGGGAATTTAAATGTAGAGCCATGGGTTGCCTCGTATGTTCCAGAGAGTGTGTCGCTTGTATCTTCAGAGCCTGTAAGCTTTGTTATAACAAAGGCTACGTTGTTGCAAACAAGCTCCTTAATAATTCCATCCTCAATAGTCATTGAGTATGAGGAGTTGCTTAACATTTTGCCATTTTCGAAGACAATAACATCGCCATTTGAAAGAATATAGAAGTTCCATTTGGTTTCGGATGTGTCACCTGGGAAGGTGAAGGAAACGGTGCTTTCAGAAAACGCCTCGATTTTACCGCATCCGCATAGTCTTAATGTGTAATAAGGGTCAACGCAGAAATATTTATCCTCGCCTATTGCGTACTTGACAACACCAGCAGCATAGGTGTGGTTATCCTTGTTTATTGGAATGTCCTTGTCCTTTGGCTTATCGTCGCAAACAAGACATCTCTTTCCTATAAATCCAACAGCTTGACAGGTTGGTTCAACCCTGTGGTCCACGTAATCGTGGTCGCCATAAGTAGTGCCGTGGTTGTCCTCGTATTCAATAAAGCAACGAGAACATCTATATAGGTCGTATCCGTAGCTAATACACGTTGGAGCAACGGAGTTTTTAATATAGTCGTGGTCTGTGAAGACTATAGGCAAATCAGAGAACTGGTGGTATGAGCCGGTGTTGCCCTTGGCTTTGTTAAGAGTAACACCAACGTTGCCGATGTAGTTTTCAATAAAGATTTCCTTTGTTATTTCAGCATCGGTTCTATTGTCCTTATAATCAGGGTCCTCTTCAATTTGTCCGTTATCGTAATTGAATTTAAGACCTAAGCCGAAGGCGTAGCTTACAATCATATCAACGTTGTCGCTAATGGTAAGAACGTTTTTAATTATAATATTACCGAAAGCAGCATATCCAACGGATTTTGCATTTAAGTCGAAATAATCAAAAGCAAGCTTTGTGTTTGTAGGCTGCAAGAAGGCGGCAGTTCCAATTGAACCGGTTATGTTCTCAAGTCCTGTGAATTTTTCGATGCTTTGCATATTGAAGAATGCATAGCTACCAACATTTACAAGTGAAGAAGGTAGTGAAACCTCTTGTAGATAATAATCGTTTGTGAAAACGCCTACTGGTGTTGGTGTTTTGTCTGGGCTTTTTAATTCACCATACAAATCAGTTGTGCCAAGTGGAACCTCGACAAATATGATAGATTCAGGAGAAATATAAATTTTATTTCCTTCCTCGTCATATGTGTAAACGTTATCTGCGGAATAAGACATGATTTTTGTCTTGTTTGATTCGTCAAAGTCGAACATATCCTTTGAAGGAATACGAATGGTTTTTATATCAGTAACTGCGCCAGTCTTTTGGTCCTTCTCGGTATATTTTACAGTAACATAAACAGATGCAGGGTCTGGATATGCATATTCAAAGCGTTCGACATCGCCTCTTGTACAGTATGTTCTATAAAGCGCTGGCTTTGTTTCCTCGGGCGTATTAACAGGCGCTTGAACAAGCTCCATTCTGAGTGAGTGGCCAACACCATCTGGGTATTCTTGCAAGAATTCCTCATTACAATAAATACAACGGTGCTTGAGTGTACGTGGGCTTAGGCATGTTTTATGTATGTGGTTTTCCTCGCAGTCGGCTGCACAGTTGTCAACGTTTTCTACAAGTGGACCAACATGGTTGCAACCCTTGAAAAGATATAATTTCGATGTTTCGTCATATTCAAAAACAAAATTATTGTTTTGGAATAGAGAAGAAATGTCAGAGGAGAAGCGACCACCATAAATAAATGGATTAAGACGTATGGTATTCTTTATAAATCCAACATTTAATAAAACGTCACCACCATAAATTTCTAGAACTACAACGCGATTGTTGCCAGAAATAACATCTTCAAACATAAAGTCGCTTGAGGTTTTACGAAAATCGGTGCTTTCAGAGCTTGAATTACGTCTGCTACAGTCAACCTTTGCACCGTCGTAAATTCTAACATAAGCATCGGAAATACCGTTTGAACGGAGAAGTCTAGCTGCATCGACAGAGCCATAAATTGAAAGGCTAAGAAGACCAGGAGCCTCGGAAATATCAGTTTCAATCGAAACAAGGTTCATATTTGTAGCAATAGAAATGTTTTCCTTTACAAGCACTATAAGATTTTTAGCGCTTGGCGAAGGGGAAAGAGAAACAAGGGAGCTGAACAAAAAGTCCTTATCGCCGTCAGCTGTATATTTAATGTTAGCTTTCTCTGTTGATGAGTTTGCAAAGATCACGCCACAGTCGTTCCCATAAAACAAGCCAGATGCTGTTTCTTCACCGTTGGTATCATATTTAATAGGTGTGGTTGCGTTGATTGTGTTGCCGTTTAAGTCAATATAAAGAATCTTGTCCTTTGGCAATTCGATAGGTGAGTCGATAGTGATGCTTGAATTTAGCTTAACATAGGAGTATCCCTTTTGGCAGTAGAGGGCAAGGGAGGGGCTTAGGGCAAATTCATCGCCCTCAGCACGATAGAGTGTAATATTTTCCTTAGGGTTAATTTTTTCGCCAGGCTCGTAAAGATTACCAGCCTTGTCAAACCAACCATATACTATACCACCAACGGAGTCGTCAGGGTCTGGCTCAGGAATAACAAACTCGTTGCCCTTTAAAACGGATTTTTTATAAGACGAGCTGTTTTCAACAAGGGTGATTTCTGCATAGCTACCACCTGCGAACGAAATTATAGTAAAGACAGAGCCTAGTAGCATAAGCGCTACTAAACACGCCAAAATAATTTTAAAATGAGATCTTTTCATGACTTTCTCCTTCGATATGGCGCATATGGATTTGCAAAATAGCGCCAACTATACAACATAATTATACATCATTAACAAATTAAAGTCAATATAATATATAAAAATTATTATAATGCACAAAAAGAGCCAATCACTAAGGATTGGCTCTTTTGTTAAATTTTGGTGTAAAGCTAGGTGAAGC
>JAZNFR010000101.1:0-3130 GCA_045576055.1 Eubacteriales bacterium | reverse complement strand
GAATTTCCCCGTCATACATCAAAACAATTAAATATTTCGCTATATGTATCTATGATTTTCATTGTTATTTTCCTAATTTTTTAATGCTATTAACAAGCCTCTAAAATGATAATACTTTCCATCATCATTTATAATTTTCATACCAAGTGCTTCCATTAGCTTTTGGGAGTTGGTGTTTCTTTTGTCGGCGTATGCCTCTATATATGCAATCTCGTTTGGTACAATTGATTTCATAAACTTGCAAAATTGATGTAGTAGCATTGTTCTTTGATATTTTGGCTTGAGCTGTATTTCCTCTATCATAAGAAGTGTGTCATTTGTATAATACTGCGCATATCCAGCAAGAATTTCCCCGTCATACATCAAAACAATTTGTCGCCTATCCTTTTTCATTGCAGGAGCGACCTGTCCGAGCCATTCCGTCTTTGCATCCTCATATGATTTGCCAAACGATGCCATTTTCTCCATATTCTCATACAAAATGTCGAAAAGAACGGGAAGAAACTCGCCAACATTTGATTTTTCTAAAAATTTGAATATATAATTTGTTTTCATTTTTCCTTATAAGAAGTTTTATAAAAGCTTATTTATTTCTTGTAATAGTTTATTTTTGAATGCTGAAAGTTCTTCTTTTGATGGCTTATATTTGTCATTCCACATTTCTTCTTTAGGAAGCCACCATACAGGACCTTTTTCGGGTGTGTCGCCTGTATTTCTTGGGAACAGGTGCCAATGCACATGTGTGTTGCCATTTCCAAGCAATTCATAATTCATTTTTTCTGCACCAAAAGCCTTTTGAACAGCTTCGGCTACAAGTGACATTTCCTCTAAATATTTCATTTTGAAATCGTGGTCTAAATGATGAAGCTCCGTCACATGCTTTTTGCATAAAAACAATGTATAACCCTTAAACCGTTGATGGTCGCCCAAAACAACATATCCTGTTTCTAACTCTTTAACAAAATAGGGATTTTCATTGTTTTTTATCATTTCAATTCGTTTACAAATTAAACAATCAGCCATTTTATCACCTTCTCGTTAAGATACTATAACAATGACGTTACATATGAGCCAAGTATTTGTCCGTTTTGATTTTTTACCGGTGAAATCGTAAAGTTATTTTTCTCCCACAGCTTATGTGAAGAAATATTATTTATATCGCAATATGCACGAATTTGATATAGTGACTGTTCTTTTGCTAACTGAATTAGCTTTTTAAGCAACTCACTTCCTATACCTTTACATTGATTTTTTGGCTCAAAGGTTTCTATAACATTTACAAACATTTCGCTTTTATCTATTGGTGCTGGTATTTTACGAACAAACGCCCAAGCGAAAGCTTCTATATTCTCATTTTCTTCTGCAACAACCAAATATCCATCTTCACCAAGCACTTGCTTTGTATGTGGATATTTGCCAATTATATCTCTTTTATCCTCTTCTGTTCCAATGCGAATATTCATTATCTTACCTCACGCTTTTATTATACAGCTCAATTATACCATTTATAAGAACTCAATTCAATAGAATTATCGAAATCAACGGAGCGTGGATTTGCATTCTTTGTTTGTTTTGTGGATTTTGTGTTTTTTGTATGCTATACTTAAGTTACAAAGCACAAAGGAGATATAATTATGGCTATGACTTTCGGAGAAAGGCTTAAGGCTTTTCGTAAAAATGAAAATTGGACTCAACAGGATTTAGCTGAGATGATAGGTGTCAGCACACAAGCAATTTCCAAGTGGGAAACTGACGCAGGTATGCCTGATATTTCACAAATCGTTCCACTTTCACGGGCACTCAATATTTCAACCGATATTTTGCTTGGTGTAGTAGATGATAATGACACAAAGGAATTTGAAAAGATATACAAAAAGTGTATGGAAATAGAAACACTTAGTCCTTGCAAGTGGCCTCCTGAGCCAAAAGAGGCTGAAAAGGGCTTTCGCTTAATGTATGATTATTTCTGCACACATCCTACAAAACCTAAAGCTGCAAAATATCTACTTGATATGGCAGAGCTTTACTTTGGCAAATTTGATATTTTTGACGAAGCCACTACTGTCAAGGAATGTGAGCGCTTCGCAAACTGTATATTTAGATTTAGCGAGGATGCTGACTTGCACGCAGAAGCAAGATTTTTGATTGCTTCCGTATATATGCGTATAGGACAAAAGGAAAAAGCAAATAATGCTCTTTCAAAAATGCCATTTAAGTATGGCGATAGAGCTTATTTCTCTGCCGAGGTTGCTAAGCTTGGTGGAGATTATGCAAGTGTTGAAAAATTCTGCAAGCAAAGCTTTACCTACCGCGCAAGATTTTTAATTAAGAGCATTTCTCTTGTAGCATCATTACCCGAGAAAACTATTCAAGAACATATTGAGCTTGAAGAATATATGCTACGCATTATAAATGCACTTTTATCGGGCGGAGATTACCTTCCTTTTAACCAAGTTTATCAAAAATTAAGATTGCTTTGTGGGCTTATTAGCAAACATTTGAAATTAGAAAATGAAGCTCGTGCGATTGAGTGCTTCGATGAACTAATCGAGGCTTCAAAAACTTATTTGGAGTTTGCAAGTAATGGTTCAAAATACTCTTGTTTAATGCTCAATGATGACGGATTAGGGAAATATACAAAGGCTGACCGTTTAAAATATCAGCAAGAGATGGTGCGTGATTGCCTTAATGTTACAATTAATGAATGTAAAAATTCAAGAAGTATTTTTATCATTGATCTCTGCGATAAGGCAACCAACATCTCAGCCTTAACCTAATTAAAATTCGAGTGCCTATCTAAGCACTCGAATTTTGTTTATTTAATTCATTATTGCATTTTTGACTTCAACATAATTCCAATATGTATAACCTTCTCTATAATATTGCATTGCTACATGAGTTCCTAAAGCTTTCAAACTATCAGGACACTTTTCTTTGTCGATAACCGTAGAATTATATAGTACAACTATTTTCATTTTTGCATTTACAGCCTGCTGACATTCGTACTCTATATAACTTTTAAGATCCACACTATGCCCTCTTGCACAACCACACCAATAGCTATTGTAGCTTTGACAATAACTACAACTACCGCTACGCAAATTTTTAGTATCATTTCCAACAACTAACA
>JAZNFR010000100.1:0-1618 GCA_045576055.1 Eubacteriales bacterium | reverse complement strand
CCTTCGTGAATTTGACCACGCAATCACATTCAAGGTTGCTCTTATGGTTAAGCGCTTCTTAACATCAAAGCCTGTTAAATTCTAAGACCTCTTGTTTTAGCAAATAAATTTGGCAAAAGAGGGAATTATGCAAAAAAAGATTAGTTTAGCGACACTGATTGTATCACTCGTTGTCGCAATTATCGTTACTTTTACTGTTACATTCACAGTTGTGCAAACGGTTAATTCGCTAATTGATTACAAGGATGCTTCATCGGTTGAGGATTGGCAAGCCCAGTCACCAGAGGATAATTACTCAGGTGCGATAGAATTGTTCAACTCAATATACTATTCCAAGGGAATGGATGACGTACAAAAGGAAGCAGTTATATATCATATGATGAATGCTTACCTCATTTCCATTGGTGATAAATATGCAGAATATTATCCACCAACGAAATCTGATGACGTTATAAGCGAATTAAATGGCGAAAATGTTGGCATCGGCGTTTATGTTAAGGCATATAAGGAAGGCGATCTCGGCATCAAAATTTTAGAGGTTATGGATGGCTCTCCCGCAAAGGAGGCAAAGCTTCAAAAGGGTGACATAATCACCCACGTTGGAGAAGAGTCAGTAAAAACGCTCGGCTATGAGGGTGCGGTTTCTAAAATCGCAGGCGAGGTAGGAAAAACGGTAACACTTACCATTATTCGTGATGGAATAACTGATAAAATTCCAGTTACTCGCAATAAATTCACAGCACAAAGCGTATTTTTTAGAAAATACGAGCTTGATAATAGCGTTGGTATCGTTCGTATACTCGAATTTAATAATGGAACCCCAGCACAATTTGAAAATGCAGTAAATACACTTTTAGAGGGTGGCTGTAAATCCTTGGTGTTTGACGTTCGTTCAAATCCAGGTGGAACACTCTCCTCATGTCTTGAAATTTTAGACTTCTTACTTCCTAAGGGAGTAGTTGTTAAAATAACAGACTTCGACGGCACAGTTGTCGAATCATATTATTCTGACGAAAAGCAAATAGACGTGCCAATGGCAGTTTTAACAGATGGTATAACTGCTAGCGCAGGTGAGCTTTTTACTAGCGCATTAAACGACTACGATAAAGCAATTTTAGTTGGTGAAAAGACATACGGCAAGGGAAGTATGCAAAGAATATTCGATTTGCCAAATGGTGGCGCGCTTCGTATAACTACACAAATGTATGACCCGCCAAAGTCAGAAAATTATGACGGAATCGGCATTGAACCAGAGGTCGAAATTGAGCTTGATAGCTCACTTAAGGAATTGAATTATTTTGAAATTACAGATGCTCAGGACAACCAATTAAGGGCTGCATACGAGGCACTTAAGGCAGAGCAATAAGAAAGGTTAGGTAAATAAAATGGCAGAACAAAAGACCAAATATACTCAAGAGGGCTATCAAAAATTAATAGATGAGCTTGATTATTTAAAAACTACTCGCCGTCAAGAGGTTAAAGAGCTCTTGAAGGAAGCAAGAAGCTTCGGCGACCTTTCAGAAAACAGTGAATATGACGAGGCGAAGAACCTACAAGCACAGGTAGAGCATAGAATTGCCGAGCTTGAATTCCTTATCAAAAACGGTGAGGTTGTTTC
>JAZNFR010000099.1:0-12864 GCA_045576055.1 Eubacteriales bacterium | reverse complement strand
CATCATTTACAACCTCAATTTCAAATGCTCTATTCTTCACCTCAACGGTGCTACTTTCGAGAATATATCCACTTTGTCCAAAGTATCCGATTGTAATCGCAACATCACAAATATAGCTAAATCTGTACACTCCCCCCGTTGTAGGTTGAAAAAGATAATATGATTGCTTGTCGATTGCAACCTTATTTGCGCCTTCTTTTACAAACTGCGCTTCATATTCATATCTTTCTTTACTATCAACATCAAAAGGAACAATTTTCATTGAAGCATCGATCGCTTCATTGTAAATCATAATCTCTTTTGTGGATTTTTTTGCTGTTAAAACACAATCCTCAATATCATACGCAATGCCGCCGTCCGGATAGTAAAGCTCAAATGTATAATCGCCCTTTTCGAGTGTAAAGGTTGCTTCTCCATTTGAATTTGTCTTTTTCATACCAAGCTCTTCGCCGTCCTTGAAAAGTTGCACGAACATACCAGAGGTAATGGGCTCATTTTTAAAGTTTACAACCTTAACAATGTAGTCCTTTTTTTCTACAGTTGCTTCTGTATCAGTATCTGTGCTAGTTTCAGTATCTGTATTGGTTTCAGTATCTGTGCTTGTTTCAGTATCTGTGTTTGTTTCAGTATCTGTGTTTGTTTCCGTATCTGTGTTTGTTTCAGCATCTGCGTTTGTTTCGGTATTTGTTTTTGTATCTGTATTGGTCTCAACCGTTGGTCCACACGACGCAAAAACAAGTAATGCAAGAAGAATGAAACCTAAAATAAATATAAGCTTTTTATTCATAATTTCTCCGTTTTAAATAAATTAGGCGGGTTTAAGACCGCCTAATCATAAATTATTCGGTTACTTGTTGACCGAGATGCTCGTAGTAGTAGCAAAGTTTAATCCAAGCGTTATCAACGCCCTCAAATGTGAATTTATCCATAATCATTTGAAGAACAGTTGCTAACTCCTCTGTAACTGCTACACAGCCTTGTCTTTCAGGATAATCCTTTTCATCAAGCATAAGCTTAACATACTTTTCAATAATATCGGAATAATCAGGCGCTAGCTCTGCCCCCTCTGGTGGAGTTGTAAGCACCTTTTCTGTTTCAAGGGTTTCTTCATCAACTATAACGTACTCATAGCCATATGCCTTGTATTTTCCATCAACGATATATCCGTGATATTTACCATCCAAGATATCGTCCATTTGATAGAATTCCCAGTTTTCCTCAAAGTCAGCACCCCACATTTCACGGAGTCCATCCTCACCGTAGTTGCTGAGATATGCAATAGCTTGTTGGTCAACCTCTGTGATAGCAAAATTAAATGCATTTGCCTTTAAAAGGTCCTCAATTGACATTGTTGTGAATATGCTTGTATATTGATAAAAATCTGCATAAACGATCGAGCCGAGTGTACCGTCCTCACGTACGTGGTGATAGTAACCATCATCACCTAGCTTAACCTCAACGCCACCAGTGATGATATCGCCCATAGCGCCACCAACACCCTCCTCGTATGTGAATGGTCCTGGAGATGTTGAAGCGAAGAAATCAAATGTTTCACCAACGAATTTTACATCAAATGTAAATTTGCCGTATTGATATTGGTCATAGTAAGCGAAGTTGATGTAGTACTCCTTGCCTGCCTCCATATATGCAACCATTGATGCGTTAGTATAGTCTCTTTGAAGGATTCCATCACCATCTGGGTCGATTAAAAGTTCTGGGCAGAAGCGCTCACCACGGTCAGAATATGTATATTGGATCCTATCGCCGTTTTTAACCCATGTATCATGGTCGCCAACGAAAATCCAACCGTCAACCTCATATTCACTATCTGTTGTGAATCTATATACACCACTCTTTGCAGGAACAAACTTGTAGAGCAAGCCTCTTGGCATAATAACTCTATTGTATTCAACAAGGTTTGGTGATTCTTCCTTTACGTCATATGCGCTAAATGGAGCAAGTCCCTTAATTGGGTTTTCAAGCTGCTTACCGTTTGTGCCATATGCATCATAGTAGTAGCAAAGTGTTAGCCATTGGTTAGGGTTACCTGCGCCGTAGCCGTCATTTTGCTTTACAAAAGCATCAATATACTTTTTAAGTGTTTCGGTTACTGGGCAGAGTGAGTAAATTTGTGAGTTTGATGCGTAGTTACAATATTGAATTAAATCATCATAGCAGTTTACGCCATCAACCATTAATTCCTTTGTTTCTGTAATCTTAAGTGTTAAAGAAATAGTATTTGAGTAGTTTGTGTAGTTAATTAGACTTGCCAAAAGTAATGGGCCGTCCTTTGTGCCTACGTGATAGTAGCCGTCATCGCCAAGAACTGCTGTTACATAGTTTTCGTAATCAGCAAAGTCGTCGGTAAGGACGGAAACTGCATCACGAGGAATATATGTTTCAACATTAACATCGCTTGAATTTACAACGCGGAAGTTCTTTAGATAAACTGCATCGTCACCCTCGTAATCAGAAATATTTTTGAGGTAAACGAATGTAACATCATATGTGCCGTCCTCAGTTGCAACCCATGGGCAGCATCCACTCCACTCATCGCTTTCGCCTGAGATTGTATATATGTCCTTGCCGTTAACCAAAACGTAAAGAACGTCATATCCTTGCTCACTTGAAGCAAAGTAGTCAAACATAAATGCTTCGCCAGCCTTAAGATTTACATTTGCGTGAAGAATTGCATATGATGAATCCTTATCAAAGTTTGATGGCTTAATACAGTCAACACCATCAAGCTTTGTTATGATGAATGGCCAAGAATATTCAGCATCGCTTGAATCTGTTTCTGGTAAATAAGCAATGCCACTGTCTTGTGTGCCAAGAACCTTGTCAAGCTCCTCTTGTGAAGGCATTTCCTCAGTTGGCTTGTCAGTTGGTGTTATTTCTGTTACATCATTGAAGATGTTTTGCTTATAGTTTTCATCTGTTTGAATGTAGTATTCAAAGAGGAAATCAAAATATTTTTCGCTTGGAACTGCACCAACGTGCTTAAATGAAATCATACCATAACGGTCGATAACTATTGTTACAGGGTTACCTGTAATTCCAAATGCGGCCTCGATATTGTTTGCATCCTTAAGCATTGGAAGGTCAAGTCCATATGCACCGACAATACCCTTCTTTGCGTCTGCAAATATAGAATCTACTGTTTCAGGGGTTGCATCCTTTAGTGCTGTTGAGAAATTTGCAAGAGCAACTATTAGCTTGTTTTGTTCGCTTTCGCATTCAGCAATTGCAGCCTCGATAGCATCTGCGAGTGATTTTGCAGCAGCTGATGCATCCTCTGCGCCCTTAACCTCAGCAAGCATAGTGTCAACTGCTGTTTCTATTTGGGTCTTGCTAAACTTGCTTTGAGAAAGTGCAGTTGCAAGAATCTTTAGTGAATCATTCTTTTTAAGTGCAGCACACACCTTTGAATAATCGCCGTGCATAAAATAGAATGTTGTTTTAAATTCTTCAACATCGGCCTCAAAGTCGCCTCCGAGGGCACCATTCAATGCAAAGAGTGCAATTCTATCACTATATTTTGCATAAGAAGCCTCCATATCTGGGAACTCCTCAATACAATATGAGCAGGTGGTGAACCAGAAGTTAAGAACGATTGCGTCCTTTTCCTTTAAGATGTCAGAGAACTTATATGTAACGCCATCAAGTGTGATTGAATAGTCGTAAATTATGTCTCCAAGCTGGTATTTTGCATTTGATGCATCTCCAGAAATTGGCTTTGATTCAAGCACAATATCCGCACCATTTTTATCCATTGGATATGAATCTAAAACCTCGTATCCCTCTGGCACGTCCTCAAGAGAAATGGTAAACTTCTCATCAACTGGTAGTGTGAATTGAACTGTACCATTTTTGTCAGTCTTGCCGATTCTATCCTTGTTGAAGGAGCCAGATGCATCAAGCATATATACTCTTACATTCTCAAGTGGCATCTTTCCCTTTGTTGTAACTGTAATAGTAAATGTTTTCTTTCCATCTACAACATCGTCAGTATCGGTTTCGGTTTCGGTCTCTGTTTCAGTTTCGGTCTCTGTTTCAGTTTCTGTCTCTGTTTCAGTTTCTGTCTCTGAGCTAGATTCAGTATCAGAAGCTTCAGGCTTTTGTGATTCAGTTTCAGAACCAGTGTTTGTCGCAGTATCTGAGTCGGTTTGAGTTGGCTTTTCAGTATCAGTATCTGTATCTGTTATGCCACCGCAGGAGGCGAAGATGCAAACAGCACCGACAAGCATAAGAACAACCAAAACGATAGATAATAGCTTTCTTGTTTTTAGCATATTTTTCTCCTATATATTTAAATTAACTATTTTAGAGTCTTATATATTATAACACACGGGCGGTTATTTGTCAATAGAGGGTAAACTTAAGAATATTATGTCATAGAATGTTTATAAAAAGCGCTATCCAGTGTATGTTTTTTGCGCATTTTTTCAGTATTGTTCATTGAAAATTAACAAAAGCCTCCCAATAAAGGAAGGCTTTTTGCTTTAGAAAATTGATTTGATTTTTTGAATTAAGCTTATTTTGCGTTTAGGAATAACAACAAGCTTTTGTGCATTTTCTGATATTTCCTTGCCGTCGTTTTTAACGATTAAATCAATCATTTCAGAAACATATGCATCTTTTTTATCATAAATTAGGTTCACTTTTGCGTCTGACTTGTAAAATCTTGCTATCTCCTTATCAATTTCGAGGAAATTGTTGCCAAGATATGCTTTTTTATAAAGTCCAATGTTGTTTTTTACATATATTCCACGGTTGAATTCAACATTTTTCTTAAGCTCTGGTGTGTGCTCGTTTTCTGGCAAAGAGTTAAGAATAATATCAAAGGTTGCTGCCTTTTCTTCCTCGTTTTCAGTTGACTTTGTGTCATCAATATCAAAAAAGCAATACCCTGTGTGGGATTTTACCATCTTTTTTGCATTTTTTGTAGCGTAATAGCAAAGTAGCATTTCACCATACAAATCAAAGGAATTGTTCGCAAAGGCATCTGTTTTTTCGAGCTCCTTCTTCGCTAAAAGAAGTATTTCCTTTTTGAACATTTTATTGTAAAGTGTTGTAATAGATTCAGACTCTATCATGTCTCTTATAAAGAATCTTAGTATGTGCTCATTCTCAACTAAAATTTCGTTATTTGTTACGGGGTCAAGCTTATTTATATATTTTGTTTCTCCCTCGCTATATGCAATTTCACCGATAGAGATATCTGCGCCGTTACTAATTATGCCATCGAGCATAGTTTTGTAGTAGCTAAAGGTTGGGTGTACTGCTGGGCTAGTAAAGGCAATGTAATCTCCCTTTGCTATTAATATTCCATACAAAACAGCACTTAAATTGCCTCTGTGTGGTGTTTTAACGTACACAGGGCTGTACTTTTTTATAATTTCATCATAATTTTTAGTTGAACCATCATCAATAACGATTAATTCATATTCATCATTTTTTAAGTAAGAATCTCTTATTGCCTTCAAGGCTGCGTCAAGCTTTTTTTCGCATACGTCATAAAGATTCACAATTAAGCTTAGCTTCATTTTATACCTTCTTTTCTTTTTTCATTACCTTATTATTATACATTCACTTTCTCTAATTGTCAATATTTAGATTAATCTAAATTATTTATTATATTTGCGAAATAATTTCTATATTTGATTGACTTTTACATTCGTTTATATTATACTATATCTAGTGCAAATTAACCGATTTTATTATTGATTTTGCACAAAATACAATTTTGCGATTTTGTTTGCCACACCGTACTTAATCCATTGTGGCATAAAGGAGACATGAAATGAACAAAACACAAAAAATTAGAGTTACCCCTGATATGATTATTAACGACATGGGTATTGAAAAAGTTGAAAATCTTTTCTGCGAATTCGATAATGATGGCGACCCACTATATGGTGTTGAGGGTGCTATCCCTCAGGTCCATCCAAGACACGACCACTGGTGGATTGGCGAGACCGACCTTAAGTTCACAGTAGAGCTTGATGGTATTTATCAAATTACCAATATGTATATATACAATGATTACGATGCATACAAGCCTGAGCAGGATAAGCACGACTATGGCGTTCGTAAGGTTAGAGTTAAAATGGGTACTCCATTTAGCTGGGAATACGATGAAGAGCTTGCCCCTGAGGTTAGAAAATGGACTGGCTTTGAAACAAGCTTCAAGACTCGTTATATAAACTTCTCATTTAATAACAATCAAGCTCCAAGCGAGATTTTGATTTATGGTTATAAGGTTGAGGATATAGACCTTACACCTCCTCCAAGGAAGGAGCATAAGTGGAGCGACCTTTCAAAGTTTGTTGGTATGAACGGCTTTGTTAACGATGGTGATGATATTGCACGTGCTTGTACATACATTCGTGAATATCACCCTTGGCTATGGAGCTGCACACCTGATCTTGAAAACACTACTCTTTCTATGAACCCAAGCTTTGCTGGTCCTTGGTACTTTGACGAATACTATGGAAGAATGCACAGCCACGGAATAGATGTTGCAACTACTATTTCTACCCACCACAAGCGCACTCCTAAGGATAACACATGTGACTCTTGTGACCCTAAAAACTATATGTCCTATGCATCAATGCTTTTCCAATTTGTTGCTCGTTATGGACACAACAAGGATATAGACCCTGAATTAATCAAGGTTGGCCCTGGTCAAGAAAAGAAAATTGGTCTTGGTTATATGACAGCGGTTGAGCCACTTAATGAGCCTGACGGCACTTGGCTCGGTCGTGAGCCGTACTTCACACCATTTGAAATGGCGGCATTTTTAAGTATGTGCTATGACGGACACGAGGGTATGTATAAAAATGTAGGCGTTAAGCAGGCTGACCCCAACTTTATCATGTCAATGTCGGGTGGTGCTGGACTTCACCTTGGAAGACTTAAGGCTATGCAGTTCTGGTGCGAGTACAACCGTAAGGACAAGAGATTGCCATTCGATGTTATAAACGCACACTGCTACTGCGGTAAGCGCACTAACCTAAAAACAGGCAGATCAAAGAACGTTGACGTAAATATTGACGACAGAGGCGACAAGAGCCAAATGGTTTACGTTGGTGTTTCCCCTGAAGAGGGCGATATCATCGGTGCATTTGCTCCTATTATGGATTGGCGTGATAGATATTATCCCGAAATGGAAATTTGGCTAACTGAATTTGGTTGGGACACTAATCAATCATATAAGACATCAACATCTGCACACGCATACGGTGAATATACAGGACGCCAAGTACAAGGCATGTGGCTTGTTCGTGAGTACCTACTTCTCTCCTCTATCGGTATCGAGCGTGCGGCAATGTATATGTCACGCGACTGCGGACCTGAGGAAACAGCTGTTGGTAAATACGGCTCATCAGGCTTAGTTCGTCATCCTATTGAGATTGACCCAACAAACGTAATTCAAGGAAACAAGAAGGATTCCTTCTATTATATTTATACCTTAAAGGAAATTTTGAAGGACACACGCTTTGTGGCTGAAATTGACTCAGGCAATCCAAAGGTTAAGGTGTTCAAGTATGAAACCAAGGAGGGCAAGGCAAGATACGCTGTATGGTGTCCAACCTCCAACTCAACAAAGGTTAAGAGATTTAAGCTCAACGTTGGCGAGGGCGAATTTGCTTTGGCTGAGCTTGAATTTGAATACTACAAGGGCAAGCGCAGCGACTTGAAGAAAAACAAAGACGGTAATACAGTTACATTCTGCGTATCTGAAAAACCTGTGTTTGTAATTGAGAAATAATATTAATAAATAAAAGGTAGGTTTTTAGCCTACCTTTTTGTTTTAGAATAGTGGAATAACCGGTCTTTTATCTCTATATTCGCTTGGTGTCATTTTACATATAGACTTGAAATTTCTCATAAACGAATAAACGGAGCTATAGCCGCATTCTATGGAACATTCAAGCACGGACTTGTCTGTGTTTTTGAGCAGATAGCACGCTTTGCTGATTCTAAATTGATTCACAAATGAATTATAGGAAATTCCAAAGCTTTTTTGGAAATATCTTGATATATAAGAATACGAATAACCGAGCTGAGATGATGCTTTAGAGAGTGAGCAATCAAGCGAATAATTGTTTTCGACAAAATCAAGCACCTTATCTAAAAAGTGAAGATTCAAGCTACTCTTTTCTGTGTACTCAGCTGTCTGGTCAAATTCTGCAAGAAGCGAATACAAAGCACCTTTCTTTTTTAGAATTGAATCTGTCCCTCTTACACTAAACACCATATCTACAACCGATTGTGAGGGCTTAAATTTGTTGCTTTTAGGTATCTTATATGATACGCGAGAGGAAAACGCCTCCACCAGCTTTTGCGAAAACATACAATACCCGTGCTCGGATATCTTGCTCGAAAATGAGTGCTTTTGATTTGGAAAAATTAAAACCGCCTCGCCCTTATGTAGTATGTATTCACAATCATTTATATAAACCTTGACCTCTCCCCCTGTTACATAGAAAAGCTCAAAGGAATAGTGCATGTGATCATAAAACGAGAGATTTCTTCCTTTCTTTGTAAAGTAATCCTGCAATGTGCCAAAATTAGAAAATTCGTAAACCATACAAGCTCCATAGAACAAATTTTGTAACTATATTATACACAAAATGACAAGAAAAGTCAATACACTGTGTGATAAAATAAAATTGGATTATTAGAATTAAAATAAAGGAGATTTTAATATGAAGAAAAAAATTATTTTATTTTTAGCCGTTATTAGTATTTTGACTTGTTTCTTTGCAATTTCTGCTGGTGCAGCTGTTTTGGATTCTTACGAAGAAAAAGCAATTCTCACATACGACGAAAGCGAGCTTGTAGTTTTTGACGATGGTGCTTCTTACCCATCTTACTACATTTTTGCAGATTCCGAGTCCTTCACAACCAATTATGAATGGTTGAACGAGAAAACTGGAAAAAGCTATTCTGATGCGAATGTTGTTGAGCTTTGTGTTCCAACAGGCGTTACGAATGGTGGATTTTTCAAAAAGAGCTCCACATTTACAAGTCTTTTAAAGCTTAACACGGGAAAAACATTGCAAAAGACTAATGGTGACTTTTGGTGCAACCAAACCATTACCCACATTACTCTTGGCGAGGGATATACAACCGCAGGTCTTGGCCAATGGTTCTTTAACGGCGCAAAGATTGAATATATTATCTTTTCTGACAATTCACAAATAACCACTTTGCCATCCCAATTTTTTGGTGGTTTGTCAACGTTAAAGGGAATATATTTTGGTAATACCATTACAAATCTTGGTAGCGGTACTTTTTCCAGCATGGGTTCAAGCAACGTATTTTTAATGAACTCTCCAAGCGACACAGAGGCACCTACCGTTTATTACTTTAAATCTAATTTAGTTGAGGGTAACTTTTACAACTTCAAGTCAAACTCCACAACTACTACTTGGGTTTTTCCAAGTGCTATAACCGGCATCGGTAGTGGATTCAACTTTGATATGACAAATCCACCTAAAAACTTTGTTTTCTTAACAGATGATGCTTCTTCTGTTGTAATTAATGATGCTATTGGTGGCACTAAGTTAAATATTGTTAATATGTATTTCCCAAGCATAAGCTCAAGCGACATGACAAGCATGAGCGTTACTCCAAAAACTACATATTTCTTTGGAGATAGCAAAAAAGCATCTTACAACGGTGGTTGGGGCGAAATCACAGATATGACAGATAGCGATCATATATACGACTCAAGAAAAGATGTCTATACAGATCCAGATTGTACTAACGAGGGAGTTATACAAACATATTGCTTCTGCAACAAGCTTCTAACCTCTGAGTCAATTCAAGCAAAAGGACACGACTATACACTAAAGGGAAACGGCGGTTATCCCGAGCTTTATTCTTGGACCTATGAAAACGATAATTATTTTTCAAACGCTACACAGCAATTTAAATGCTTAGATTGTGAATGTCTTTATTTAGGCGAAAAAATAGAAAATACCAGTTTGTTTGTTTCTCTTGGTTATTCCAGTCCGGAAGAGGGCAAAATAGACAGTATTTCATACTCCATAAGCGTGAACCACTCGAATTTAAAGACATATCAAGAGGAATACGGTGTAACTGTAAGATACGGATCTGTTGCGGCAGTTGGAAGCGCTCTTGGCAATCCAATTTCAATTGCAGATGGAAAAATAACTGCAAAATCACAATCAATCGCTTGTGAAATGACCGACACTCCTTATGCTTCTATAACAATAAAGATTGTGAATTTACCACAAGCGACAAGCGTTAACTGTTGTGCTTTTGCAATCGTTGGCGACAAGGTTACTTATTTGGGCGATGGCAGTGCAGGCGACACGGCTGAGGAAAAACAAATATAATTAAAATGGACACATTTCTGTGTCCATTTTTCTTTTATGCCTTTCGCTCTATTGCTTTTTTTGTTTCAAAATGATATAATAATATTACACCATTTAAGGAGAATTAAAATGAACTTTTCAGGATTTCAAAAGCTAACATTGCTTGACTTTCCGGGCAAGGTTGCGTGCACGCTATTTACCGCGGGATGCAATTTAAGATGCCCTTTCTGCCACAATGCAAGCTTGGTTACACACATAGATAACTCAAATATATATAAAAAGGAAGAAATTCTTTCGTACCTTGAGAAACGCGTAGGCATTTTAGAGGGCGTTTGCATTACCGGTGGCGAGCCTCTTTTACAGCCTCATATTGAAGATTTCATAAAGGATGTCAAATCGCTTGGCTACTGTGTCAAGCTTGATACAAACGGATTTTTCCCAGACAAATTAATTTCCCTTGTAGAAAAGGGACTAATTGACTATGTCGCTGTCGATTTTAAAAACACATATGAAAAGTATGCAGAAACTACCGGAATTGAAAATTTAGACCTCTCTCCTTTCAAGAAAACTGTTGAATTTTTGCTCTCGGGTAAGGTTGATTTTGAGTTTCGAACAACTGTAGTTGATAAAATACACCAAACACAAGATATTGTGAATATAGCCAAAACAATACAAGGCGCACCTAGGTACTTTTTACAGTCTTTTGTTGACTCAGGTGATTTAATTATGAACGGTCTTTGTGCAGTTTCACCCGAAAATATGAAAAAAATGGCGCTTTTGGCAAAGGAATTTGTGCCAAATACCGAAATTCGAGGAATTTAGTAAAAAACACAAGATATTGTTTAAAAACCTATTGACATAACACTATATATGTGATATAATTGATTTCGACACCGGAAAAAATTATGTCACATTTTGTCTTTTATGGGCGTAAATGCCTATGGCACAAGGCTTTATGGACATTTAAAAAAATCTTGGTGTTTTTTTGCGCCAATTTAGGAAAGCCTAAAATTGGGCAAAATCTATATATAGTTTTAGCAAAAAATAAAAATATGAGAAAAAAGAAGGAGAAAAATTATGTACAATGTAGTAAAACGTGACGGCAAAATAGTTGATTTTAACATTAAGAAAATCAGCGAAGCTATTACTCAAGCATTTGACGCATGTCAAAAGCAATTTAACGAAGATATTATCGATTTCTTGGCTTTAAAGGTTACAGCCGAGTTCGAACCAAAAATAGAAAACGGAAAAATCTCAGTTGAGAACATCCAAGACTCTGTTGAGTCTGTTCTTATTAAGGCTGGTTACGACGATGTTGCAAAGGCATACATCATCTGCCGTGGTCAAAGAGAAAAAATCCGTAACAGCAATGCTACAATGGTTGACTACAAGGCAATCATTGACAACTATCTAAACATCAACGACTGGAGAGTCAAGGAAAACTCAACTGTTACCTACTCTGTTGGTGGTCTTATCCTTTCAAACTCTGGTGCGGTTACTGCTAACTACTGGCTATCTGAAATTTACGATGACGAAATTGGAAATGCTCACCGTAATGCAGACATCCATATCCACGACCTTTCAATGCTCACAGGCTACTGCGCTGGATGGTCACTAAAGCAACTTATTCAAGAGGGTCTTGGTGGTGTTACTGGTAAGATTACCTCAGCTCCTGCTTCTCACCTTTCAACTCTTTGCAACCAAATGGTTAACTTCCTTGGTATCATGCAAAACGAGTGGGCTGGTGCACAAGCATTCTCCTCATTTGACACATATCTTGCTCCTTTCGTAAAGGTTGATAACCTTTCATACAAAGAGGTTAAGCAATGCATCCAATCCTTCGTTTACGGTGTTAACACACCTTCTCGTTGGGGTACACAAGCTCCATTCTCCAACATCACTCTTGACTGGACAGTTCCAGCTGACCTAGCTGAGCTCAACTGTATCATCGGTGGCAAGGAGGTTGACTTCAAGTACAAGGATTGTAAGAAGGAAATGGACATGATTAACAAGGCATTCATCGAGATTATGATCGAGGGTGACGCTAACGGTCGTGGCTTCCAATACCCAATCCCAACATACTCAATTACAAGCGACTTTGACTGGTCTGAAACCGAGAACAACAAGCTTCTCTTTGAAATGACCTCGAAATACGGCACTCCTTACTTCTCAAACTACATTAACAGCGATATGGAACCTTCTGACGTTCGTTCGATGTGCTGCAGACTCCGTCTTGACCTTCGTGAGCTTCGTAAAAAGAGTGGTGGCTTCTTTGGCAGTGGTGAGTCAACTGGCTCAGTGGGCGTTGTCACCATCAATATCCCCAGAATTGCATATCTTGCAAAGGATGAAAATGAATTCTTCAGCGAGCTTGAACGTCTTATGAATCTTGCAGCACGTTCACTGAAAATCAAGCGTGACGTCATCACAAAACTTCTTGAAGCAGGTCTTTATCCTTATACAAAGCGTTATCTTGGCACATTCAACAACCACTTCTCTACAATCGGTCTTG
>JAZNFR010000098.1:0-4178 GCA_045576055.1 Eubacteriales bacterium | reverse complement strand
GATATTTATCTACATCCTTATCAAGATTTTGATGCATAAAAATATATTTTTTCTTTGTGCCTCCTAAAGCCTCCTTCAATTTATTAAACTGTTCATCGGGTAGAAAGCAATTTGTCCAATCAACATTTCTTACTTCGTAAGGCTCTCCATTGTCATTATAATTACAGTCAAGAAATATCAAAACGCTGTTTTCGTTTTCTATTTTAAACGGTGGATATGATCCATTTGATAGCCTATTAAATTCTTCTCTTGTAAAGCTAAGACAATCATGGTTTCCCATCAATGAATAGAATTTTATTCCAAAGGAATTAATCATTTGTGAAAGCCTTTTTAGTTCTTTCGGATTGTCTTCAATGTTAATGCAATCATCAGTTAAATCTCCAAGGCACACTACGCATTCTACCTTCTCATTTTTAAAATATGTCATTGCCTCATATATCTTATCGTAGGAAAGCAAATGATATCTATCACAAGATGGCTCTATTTTATCAGAATAATGTGGATCAGTAAACAATCCAATTTTCATTTAGACCTCCAAACAAAGTCCATCATAGGCAACATCAGCACCGAAGACTTTTGCAATTTCTATAGTTTCTTTATGTGTTTTATGCAACGATGGAGCTATATGTGAAAGAATGATTTTTGTGCTTTCATTAATTGTATGGTTGGTTTTTAAAGAAGGAAGCATTAATCTTATCATAGGGATAGAATTATGCTCCGCTAAGCGATAATCGCCCTCATAATCGCCAACGGTTGCATCAAGAACCATCACATCCACATTCTTTTCGTGCAAATAATTATATGTTTCAGTCAAAAGCCATGCTCCGTCGCATCCGTAAAAGAGTTTTTTGCCATCCTTTTCGATTAAAAAATGCTGTGGATAGGAGCTAGGATCGTGATTAGCCAACAAAGAAGTTAAAAAATATTCGTTTGATAATTCAAGCTGCTGATACGGCTTTAATTTTATAATCTCTGTATTCGAAATTTGAGGAATATTTGCATCATTTCTAATCCATAAACGAAGGGGGACGTGTCTATTTTTAGCTATAGCTTCAATATGTTTTTCGTTGAAATGATCATCGTGAGTATGGGTAATCAATATGTCTGTTATTTGGCTGTATTTTATACCTAAAATATCAAGCGATTCCAATGTGTGCTCGCCGCAATCGACTAAAATCTTATCGTCGATTAGCAAGGAGGAGGAACGCCTAGCATCATTATCAAATTTATTTCTTAATTCATTTTGCAGTTTTGGGGAATAATCGCACGCACAGGTGCCTAAAAATTGTAATTTAATTGACATTTCTTTTCCTTTTCCACAGATTAATTATTCATCTGTATAGGTATAAACCTCTCCACATTCGATATAACGAGTCTCAAAATCGGTATGTTTTTCACTTAAACGTTTAGCAAGTAAGCGCATACCATCTCGTTCAGAAGGAATATGCCCCATTACTATAAGAGTTTTATTCATTCCCAATGAATCTGCATCTCTTGCGTATTCAGCTAGCTTCCATTCACAAGCCTCGCCTGTTAGAACTATTTCGATATTCTCATCGCAAAGCAATTCAAATACACCGCCAGGAGTTCCAAAGCAAAGTGCAATATTTGTTGATTTTTTGTCGCGTGTACCTGCAATACGAACTCTTTTTATGCCAAGCTCTTTTTCCATTTTTTTAGCTAACTCAAGAGCAGTAATAGGTTCATCTGTTTTAAAATAGTAAGATGCACTATATGGTGTATTTACTACCTCTCCCTTTAGACCAAGATAATAAATCTCACCCTCGGGAATTTGGTCTATTTCTCTACTGTGCATATAATCGTGATAGCGATAGATGGTAATTCCACTTTCTTCTATCAGCTCTCTTTTTGCAACAACAACTGGCAAATCTGGGATTTCTTCAAAATGATCATAATATGTAGGCTCGTGAACGATGAGCATATCCGCTCCCCATTCTCGTGCTTTTTTTACAGTTTCAACTGTCGCAAACATAGTAACTGCCACCTTTTTAAGCTCCTTGTTTGGATCTCCTGCTTTTATAACATCGCAGGTTTTTCCATCCACTCTCCCACCAATTTTTATTTTTTCAAACAGCTCGTATGCTTTCATATTAGCTCCTTTAAATATTTTACTTCGCAAGCAAAATGCTCTGTTTTTACAACTGGCTTATCAACTCGAATAAAGCCATGTTTTTCGTAAAATCTTTGTGCCCTTGTCATATTATCAAGTGTTTCAAGATAGCACTTTCTGTAATATTTTTTTGCGTATGCAAGCGCAAGTTCCATAAGCTTATTTGCGATTCCTTGTCCTCTTGCCTCAGGTAAAAAGTACATTTTCTGAAGCTCGCAAACGCAGTTTCCCAAGTCGCCAATGCCTGTGCCACCAACTATTTTGCCGTTTTCATCCTCAGCTACCCAATACTTGTTTCCCTCAGAATTATATATTTCCGAAAACCTGCCAAGGTCAGGGTCTGCCCAAGCTGTGCCCTCGTGATTGCCACCATATTCTATAAGGCAAGCTCTTATAACACTTTCGACAGCTTTATTGTCTTTTTCTTCTATTTCTCTAATTATGTAATTCATTTTAGTTCCTTATTTTTGAAGTAAGCAGATAGTCTCTACATGATTTGTGTATGGGAACATATCTACTGGTTGTATTTTTTTAACCTTATACCCTGCTTTTGTGAGCACCTTTAAGTCCCTTTCTAGCGTTTCCGGATTGCAAGAAATATAAACAACCTTCTTAGGAGTGAGTTCAATTAAGCTTTTTAAAAATTTCATACTACATCCAGCACGAGGTGGGTCAGTGATTACAACATCAACCTTCTCTTTTTTTGAAGCAAGGCGATAAATATATTTTTCTGCGTCCTCGTTATAAAACTCGACATTGTTGATATTATTAAGGGTTGCGTTTTCCTTTGCATCCTTTACCGCATCTAAATTTATTTCAACGCCTATTACCTTGCCAACATTTTTCGCCATTGTAAGCCCTATTGTGCCAGTACCGCAATATGCATCGAGCAAGGTTTCATCGCCATTTAAATGCGCATATTCTTTTGCTAAATTGTAAAGAATCTCAGTTTGTACGGGATTTACTTGATAAAAGGATGCAGGGCTGACTCTAAAACTAAGCTGACAAAGTATGTCATTTATATAGCCCTTGCCGTATAAGATTTCACTTTTCTTGCCAAGGAAAAGAGGCATAGTTGTTGGGTTGATATTCCATACAGCTGTTGTAATACTACCATGTGCTTTCAACAAATCGTCAAGAAACGCTTTCTTTTGTGGGAAATCATTATTCGCGCTAACCAAAACAACCATAATTTCGCCAGTTTTGAAGCCTTCTCTAATAAGAACATGCCTAAAAAAACCAGTGCCGGATTCTAAATCATAGGATTTAATTTTATGCTTTACAAGTAGTTTCTTAATAGTTTTAACAATTCTTTGTGAACCTTCAGTTTCAAGCATACAGTCATCCACCTCGGCTATTTTACAAGTGGTTGATTGATATATACCAGAAACTATTTTTCCATTTTTAAAGCCAAACATTGATTGTGCTTTATTTCTATAATTCAAGGGGTTATCCATCCCTATTATTTCTTCGACATGGCAATATTTTCCGAGCAAACGGATGAGCTTAACCTGTTTCATTTTTAGCTGTTCTTGATATGTTAAGTTTTGTAGCTGACATCCGCTACATTTTCTTGAATATGGACAAGCTCTCATTTTCACCTCTCTAAAAATTATTTTCTCGTCAGACAAACAACACTTTCGACATGACTTGTTCTTGGAAACATATTAAATGGATACAATGGCGATGATATTTGATAGTCATTTACAAGTGATTTTATATCTCTTGCTAATGTATCTGCATTACAAGAAACATAAACTATGCGTTTAGGCTTTAGGCGCAAAAGTGTTTCAAGCATTATCGGTGCACATCCCTTGCGTGGAGGATCAATTATAGCCACGTCAACGGCTTTTTTGAAATTTTTCGCATCAGTTGTCTCAAATGATATATTAGAAATTCCATTTAGTTTTGCATTATACCTTGCATCTTTTATAGCATTTTCATTTATTTCAACGCCATATATGGTTGCACTAGTTTTCTTTGCAGAAATAATACCTATAGTTCCTGTTCCACAAAACAAATCTGCGCAGATTTTATCTTTGTCAAG
>JAZNFR010000097.1:0-3713 GCA_045576055.1 Eubacteriales bacterium | reverse complement strand
TCTAGTAAACAAGCTAACTCTACTTGCTAGTATTGATATCGCAGTAGAAACCAAATATAGCTTGGAATAAGCTGCGGCCTTACCATCTAGCTTTCTTATGTTTAAAATAACGTATGTAAAGTACATAACAGCAACGAGCGTTGCAGCCAAGCTATTTCCTTTAGCATCATCATTAAAGTAATTATTATATCTTGTATTAGTCAAAAAGTCCTGGAAAAGGTTTAACATCTTCTCAAATGCCGTAGCACTGAAAAGAAGAGCAACCAATACAATAATAAATCCTATCAAAAATCCTTTGCTAACTTTTTTCGGTTTGGCCAAGAAATAAAACGGTAAAAGAAGGACTGCGCTTGTATGAAACATTGTCGCCGCAAGGATTAGTAAAAGATATGGTATTAGCTTTCTTTCTATCGCGAAATGGACAGCAAAAATAAATAATGCTATGGCGATACTTTGTCTAATCGCTGATAAATTTACAATGAAAATATATGGATTTAGTAAAAAAAGCAGTAATGCTAATCCATGATATTTAGAGCTTACATTTTTCTTTATTAGTTTATAAACTGCAAAAAGGAAACCAAAGCTAGTTATAGCTATAAGCCACTGGAATGTTGGCGATATTTTATTTAAAAGTATAAACAATGGATTGGATGAATAATAGTTGTTTTCACCTGTATTCTGTATTAGACTATATACGCTTTCATATGAATAATAGTCGTTTCCAAACCCTCCTCTTAGAGCTGCAAACAAAAATAGAATCATAAATGAAACCAACAATAGTGATTTTTTATTGATTTTCAAAAACGATATTACCGACGAAATCAATAATGTTAAATGAACCATTTTTTCTCCCTTTAAGTATCCTAAATGATAATTATAATGATATAAAATCTACAATTTTTTTAGTCTGCGCATCGCAATTTTTATTTGTCAAAACAAACTCCTTTGCTTGCTTACCAAACGCAAGTCGTTCATCCTTTGACATGCTTGCAACCTCGATAATTTTGGATTTTAAATAATCCTTGTCAATTGAATCGAGCGGAATTATGTAGTCAAAATATTCATCGGGTATACCCTTTATTCTAGTTGATAAAACAGGGTTGCCCGAAACCATATATTCAAACAGCTTCGATGGGAAGCAATAGGTTGATGCCGGCTCACTTGGGTCGCGAGTAGAAATGAGCATCGTTGCTTCCTTTTGCTTATTTAAAAGGTCTTTTTTTGTTGGCAAATAACCAAAATATTTAATTCTCGAATCGGTTTTTGCCCTTTCGTTTATAAGCTCAACTGCGTTGCCGTTTCCAGTAAGCCAAAGCTCATAATTTTCTGGTAGCTCGGAAAATGCATCTAAAAGCTCTTTAATGCCAAATCTTAAATCAAGCACACCAGAGTACATAAGTGTAATCTTTTCTTCACTTGGTACAATTGACTCATCTGCCATAAGTGATGCGTCATATGCACCTTCCATCACCATCCATGAGCCGTCCTTTAGCTTTAAAAAGTCAGCCATGTGCTTGGAATAAAGAACATACTTGTCCACCTTTTTCATGTTGCGCTTTATTGTTTGCCAGTCGATCTTTTTGAGTAGCTTTTTGAGTGTGGACATATTCATATCCATATACTGTGGCAAATCTGGCACTATTTGGACGAATTTTGCATTTTTAACTATCTTTTTTACAGCCACAGCTGCTGCCATAAATGGTGTGTGCATTTCATAGGCAAAAACTGTAACATCCTCGCCCTTGTGCTCCTTTGCCCATTTTTTTGCCTCTTTAACAAGGCCTTTTCTTTTAGAAATTAGATTTATGTATTTACGGGTTTTGTAACCAACATTTACACCTTTATGGCCATTTTCTTGTGTCCAATAAGCCGTCTCTGTTTTTTTCTTGCGATAAACTGGGTAGGGTGGCAACGCACTTGCACTAATTGTATCGCAGTTTACGCCATTATTGTCAAGTCCATGACATAGCGCATTATTCGATGTTTCCGCAGAAAGAGATTTAGCCCCATTTTGAATGAGCTTTTCTCTATTTTCTTTAGAGTTGCTTACTCCTATCCATAAATATTTCATAAATTCTCCTATTAATTATCTATCTGTGCCCATTAAAATTCCAAGCATACCAAATGGGCTTTGTAAGCCAGCAAGCATAAGACTTAAAAGGCACTTAAGGTATGATTTATTCTTCTTATGTGCAATTGCCAAAACAACATTATGGCGCATTTTTATATATCTAATATCTCTTCTTTTAAGCTGGTCAAATCTCTTTTTCTTAAATTCAATAAGAAGCTCTTCAGTTTTGATTTTATTGTCACCACTTGAAAGTCCTGTTTGCGCGTGAACAATTGCATAAACACCTATACAATCCAAGTGTGCAAAGCGTGGCTCCTTTTCAAGCGCCTTATACATAAGATAAAACTCATCACCGAGGTTTTCCTCATCAAATCCACCTATTGATTTTAAAAATTCAGCCTCGTACATCATTGTATCGGTACAGGTTATATGATATTTAAGGTGTAGGTTTAAAAGTGGCTCATTGCGTTTTAGATATTTTCTTTCACGCTTGTCCGTTATTTTGCCATTTTCGTTAAAAAGAGCAAGATTGCAAACAGACACCTGTGCGTTTTTCTCAGCCATCAAGGCAACCTGCTTCTCTATTTTTTCATCTAGATAATAGTCGTCATCATCTAAAAATGTAATGTATTTGCCCCTTGCCATGAATATGCCCTTGTTTCTTGTCGCAGTTGAGCCCATGTTTTCTTCGTTTTGCAAATATACAACTCGGTTATCATTAATTGAGTCAAAATATTGCTTGTTGCTTTCCTTGAAGCCATTGTCCTTATTATCATCAATCACTATAAGCTCAATGTTAGAATATGTTTGGTTAAGAATTGATTCAACGGCCTTGTGCATAAGCTCACATTGCTTATAAGTAGGCATAATAACCGAAACCTTGCCGTAATCAGTTATATTCATTTCACTTGCTTGAGTTATTTCCGTTGTTTTCATATATCTCCTAATTATAGATAAATATTTATTTATCGTGCGCGTAAAGAAAAGCGCGCAGACATACGCATACATTTTTATTATATATTATAATACAATATTTGTCAAGAGCAAAATTTCGCACAAAAAAACCGCCGAAAAATCGGCGGTTTTGTTTTTATTATTTTTGAACAATCTTCATAGATGTAATTTTTGGAACTGATTTTTCTGCCAAAATTGTTACTTCTACGCTTGATTCAACAGTCTTATCGGTTGATGTTGGGATTTCGATTGTCTTTGTATTGATTACGATTTGGCAAACATCATCCTTCTTTAGATTGAGGTATTCGTAAGAATCAACCTTTTCACCATTTACATAGAACTCTACATAGTCGCTTATCTTTGCGCCCTTAAGGTCGGATGTGATTGTAAAGTCAAATGCGTTAGTTGAAGCAGCTGTGAATGTGTATGTGAGCTTTTCTTGGAGCTTATCCTTCTCGGTGATTTCAACATCTGTATCAGAGCCGAGAGCCACGGTTGCATCCTTAACAGTAATCTTCAAGGTTGCGTTCTTTGTGAAGTATTGCTTGTAAACAACATTTCCGTTCGCATCCTTTTCTACTTCGCCACTACTGTTCTTCTTTTCTTCTCTGATGTCCATTTCAACTCTATATGTCTTGCCCTCCTCGAGGTATGCATATAGATCGCCAATCAATTCGCCGTTTTCGTC
>JAZNFR010000096.1:0-9078 GCA_045576055.1 Eubacteriales bacterium | reverse complement strand
TCTATAATTCTTTTAGCAATATTGGCTCTTTCTCTTGATGTATTTGGTATTCCATTTTCGTCAAGAGTAAGTGCTATTACAGCTCCACCATATTTTTTCACAATAGGAAAAACAGCTTCCATGCTTTCTTTTTTTCCGTTTACAGAATTTACAAGTGCCTTACCATTATAAATTCTCAAAGCAGCTTCAAGTGCTTTTGGGTCTGATGTATCTATTTGTAAAGGAAGTGTTGTTACTGCTTGTATTTCCTTTATCGCCTCACATAAAACAGCTTTTTCGTCAATTTCGGGCAAACCGACATTGACATCAAGCATATGTGCACCCTTTTCTTCTTGATTTATAGCCTCTTTGATTAAGTAATCTATGTTATTTTCGCGCAATGCAGCCTTCAATTTAGGCTTTCCTGTTGGGTTGATTCTTTCGCCAATTAAAACGGTTTTTTTATCAAAACAACAAGAGGATGCATATGAAGAAACAACTGTATTGTTTTTTATTGTTATTTCCTTGGGAATTTCATTTTTTAGTGCAGAAGTAATTGCTTTTATATGCTTAGGTGTGGTACCACAGCATCCACCTAAAATTCTTGCACCCATATTTGCTATTTCCTTGATATTTTCAAGGAAATAATTGGCATCATCCTTATAACAGGTTTTACCATCAATAATAACTGGCATACCTGCGTTTGGATTAATTATTACAGGTAATGATGAAGATTCAATTAAAGAAGGAACAAACTTTTTAAGTTGCTCAGCTCCAAGTGAACAATTCAAGCCTAGTGCAGAAACCCCCAAGCCCTCAAGCATTGCTACCATAGCGGATATATCACAACCAGTTACGGTTTTTCCAGTTTCATCAAGAACAAAGGTTGCAAAAATTGGCAAATCAGAATTTTCTTTTGCCGCTAGAACTGCTGCCTTCATTTCATATGGGTCTGACATTGTTTCAATTAAAATAAGGTCAGCTCCAGCCTTAGTTCCAGCTCTTACAACCTTAGAAAATGCACTAACAGCATCCTCAAAATCAAGCTCACCAAGTGGCTTTAAAAGCTTTCCAGTTGGTCCTATATCAAGTGCAACAAACTGATCGCTTGCTGTAATAGCATTTTTTGCATTTTTAATTGCCGCTAAAATCAATTCTTCGACATTATCAATTTTTAGTGGGTTTGCACCAAATGTATTTGCAGTTGCAATATTTGCACCCGCTTCAAAATAAGCCCTATGTATTTCGGTTATAACACCGGGCTTTTCAATATTCCATTTTTCTGGAACTTCTCCACTTTTTAGCCCATGCGCTTGAAGCTGAGTTCCCATTGCACCATCAAAGAACACATATTTCTTTGAAATTAGCTCTAATACGTTCATTTTTATTCTCCGTATTTATTTTTTATTCCTATAACTGCGGTAACTGTTTTTGTTGGTGTCATCATATATGACTCCGTTAAAGATATTCCTAGCCTTTTATTTGCATCAAGAGCATCTAAAATATCCTTTTGATGGGTTATAGAAAAGTCCCCATATCCAGCTGAAAACCTAGGACAAAGCTCTTTGTTTTCTTTTAAAAGATTGTTCAAATAATCGCAAAACTCTTCGATTAATGCAGAAGCGATAGAATTAATAACCACCGACCTTGATGGTTCTATTTTTGCATATTTTTGAATCAATCTATCAACCTCAATGCCAAGTGTTGCACAGAAAACAAATGCTTCTTTGCAGCCACATAGGTTTTTTGATAGCTTTAAGCTTTTTACTGTATCAAAAGAAAAATCAATAATGTCATCATTTATTGAAATTTCATCTTCAAGATAGACAGCGCGTGGCTTTGCAACCTTATATATTTCATTTGTGCAATCCGATATTAATTCATCACATTGGGTGTCACCTTTGCATATCGAAAGATATCTTTTTACTTCATTTTTGTTGATAGGCAATGCACTTACATTATTTAAGCTTACAAGAAAAAGCTCTCTCATTTTATTATCTCCGATATGTTATCGCGAATCTTTTTTGCAACATCAAATTTGTTCATTGAGTAAACGTGAACAACATTAATTCCATTCGCGTATAGGTCTATAATTTGCTCTGTTGCATACGCAATTCCTGCTTGCTTCATAGCCTCAGGATTGTCACCATACTTATCCACTATCGCCTTAAATCTTGGTGGCAAAACAGATCCGGAAAGTGCACATGTACGCTTTATTTGTTTTCCGTTTGTAACAGGCATAATACCAGCAACAATAGGAACATTTATGCCGTTTTCTCTAAGTTTGTAAATAAAATTATAAAGGATATTGTTATCAAAAAACATTTGTGTTGTTAAAAAATCACATCCAGCCTCAACCTTGCACTTTAGATTTTGAATATCAAGGCTTTGCGTTTCACATTCTGGGTGTCCCTCTGGGTAACAAGCTCCACCAACGCAAAAATCATAATCCTTTTTAATTTGTGAAACAAGCTCGTTAGCGTAATGATAATCCCATTTTTCCCTATTTTGATTTTCAGGAGTAATATCACCTCTTAGAGCCAAAACATTTTCAATTCCACTCTCTTTTAGCAATTTAAGACGCATTTCAACCTCTTCCTTGGTTGAATTTACGCACGTCAAATGCGCAAGGGCAGTTATACCCTTGCTTTGAAGATTTTGTGCTATTTTTAAGGTATATTCGCTTGTTCCACCACCCGCACCATATGTAACACTCATAAACGAAGGTGAAAGGGTTGCTATTTCCTCCGATGCTTTCTTTACGCTTTCAAAGGAATCGCTTGTTTTTGGAGGAAAAACCTCAAATGAAAGTGAAGGCTTTCCTGACTTTATAATATCAATAATTTTCATTTTGTCCCTCAAAGTCGTATTCCCGTGAGCGCGCCCACGGGAAAACCTTATTCAAAATCTACTACGTTAACAAATTTATCAAGAATTTCTTTTTCTGATTCAATCTTTTTAACAGTTTGAGACGCCGCAACAATAGGAAGCCATCTTAAATAGTAGCTTCTTGCTATTCCTGTCTTTTTGCAGAAAAGTGATAAATACTTCTCTGCTATTTCATCGTCCCCTGCAAGCTTGAAAATCAAATAAGTTCTTGCTACATCTGCTGATGCATTTCCCTGTGTTGCGTGTGACCAGTCTATAATAAACATCTCACCACTATCAGTAACGATAACGTTTGAAGGGTTAAAGTCACCGTGACAAAGCTTAACGTGATTTGGCATACCCTCAAGCCTTGCGTGTAATTCGTACTTTAAAACATCATCATATTCTGTTTGATTAATCTTCATAGCCATTTTTTCTTTAATTTTCAAAAGTCCTGGTGCTCTTTTTGTATGAACACTTGCTTGAAGATCAACAAACGTTTGTAGATATTCGTCAAGCATTTCAGGGTTCTTTTCCATTAAAACGTCAAGAGGTGTTCCCTCAACGTAGTCAGTTACAACAACCCATTTTCCTTCATATGTTGTAACCTCGTGTAATTTTGGCACATTAAGACCAGTTTCCTCTATTTTGGCTTGATTTAAAGCAGAAACTAAAACATTTACCTTCGAGGTATTTTCGTCGTATACTTTAATTTTTAAATTGCCGTCACGATATACAGTTTTGTCGGATCTCTTTGCTATGATATTTTCGTATTTCATACTATCTCCTCCTTACTGTAATTAAACCTTTTCATTTGTGCCGTAATATGCATTTAGATACATCTTCTTAATTTCGCTCATTAGAGGATATCTTGGGTTTGCACCAGTGCATTGGTCGTCAAATGCTTGCTCAACCATTGTATCAAGATTATCAAGGAAGCATTTTTCATCAACACCATAATCTTTAATTGTTGACTTAATGCCTACCTTACTCTTTAATTCGTCAATTGCTTTGATTAGGCCTTCTACTTTTTCTTCGTCGCTGTTTCCATTAACCCCAAGATAGCTTGCAACCTCAGCATAACGCTTTATAGCCCTAGGATGGTCGTATTGTGAGAATGTGCCCATTTTCGTTGGAGTTTCAGTTGCGTTGAAGCGAATAACCTCATCTATCATAAGTGCGTTTGCAACACCATGCGGTAAATGATGGAATGCACCAAGCTTATGCGCCATTGAGTGACATACGCCAAGAAAAGCATTAGCGAAAGCCATACCAGCCATAGTTGCAGCATTAGCCATTTTCTCTCTTGCAACTGGATCATTTGCACCATTGTCGTATGCACGTGGTAAATATTCAAAAATAACCTTTAAGGCTTGTAGAGCCAAGCCATCTGTATAATCTGTTGCCATAATTGATACATACGCCTCAAGTGCGTGAGTTACAGCATCTACACCAGAAGCAGCAGTCAAGCCCCTAGGAGCTGTCATATGGAAATCAGCATCTACAATTGCCATATTTGGAAGCAACTCATAGTCTGCAAGTGGATATTTTACACCACTGTCGCCATCAGTAATAACTGCAAAAGGAGTAACCTCGGAGCCAGTACCAGCTGATGTTGGAATAGCAACAAAATAAGCCTTTTCTCCCATTTTAGGAAATTTATAGATACGTTTTCTTATGTCGCTAAAGCGCATAGCCATATCCATAAAATCAACCTCTGGATGCTCGTAAAGCACCCACATGATTTTTGCCGCGTCCATAGCAGAGCCACCACCAAGCGCAACAATAACATCAGGCTTAAATGATGCCATTTGCTCTGCACCCTTTATCGCACAAGCAAGTGTTGGGTCTGGCTCTACGTCTGAAAACGTAGCATATTGAATACCCATTTCTGTCAATTTATCAGTAATAGGCTTTGTATATCCATTTTCAAAAAGGAATGTATCTGTTACAATAAACGCCTTTTTCTTATCCATAACACTCTTTAATTCATCAAGAGCAACAGGTAAGCATCCCTTTTTAATATAAATTTTTTCAGGTGCTCTAAACCAAAGCATATTTTCTCTCCTAATAGATACTGTTTTAATGTTTAAAAGATGCTTAACACCAACATTTTCCGAAATTGAGTTACCACCCCATGTGCCACAGCCCAAAGTGAGTGATGGCTCAAGACGGAAGTTGTAAACATCACCTATTCCTCCGTGTGAGGATGGCGTATTTACAAGAATACGACAGGTTTTCATCATTAATTTAAATCTATTAAGCTTTTCTTTTTCTGTAATTTCATTTAGATATATGGACGATGTATGTCCAAGACCACCATCCTCAACCAAATGATATGCTTTATCAAGCGCCTCATCAAAGCTCTTAACCTTGTACATAGCAAGAACAGGAGAAAGCTTTTCGTGGGCGAATTCTTCAGTTAAATCAACACTTTCAACTTCACCAATAAGAATTTTGGTGCTTTCTGGAACAGTAACACCAGCAAGTGAAGCTATTTTATAAGCAGTTTGACCAACAATACGCGCATTTAGTGAGCCATTTATAATTATTGTTTTTCTAACCTTCTCTATTTCCTCATCGGTTAAGAAATAGCAGCCTCGTTTTAGAAATTCTGCCTTAACCTTGTCGTAAATCTTTTCGCCAACAATTACAGATTGCTCAGATGCACAAATCATACCATTATCAAAGGTTTTTGAGTGAATAATTGAATTTACGGCAAGGATAATATCAGCTGAATCATCAATAATTGCAGGGGTATTACCTGCACCAACTCCAAGCGCTGGCTTTCCACTTGAATAAGCGGCTCTTACCATACCTGGTCCACCAGTTGCAAGAATAATATCAGATGTTGCCATGAGAGTATTGGTAAGTTCAAGGCTTGGCACATCAATCCAAGAAATTATTCCCTCAGGAGCTCCTGCCTTAACTGCCGCCTCTAATACTATTTTAGATGCAGCAATAGTGCTATTTTTAGCTCTTGGGTGTGGGCTTATAATAATACCATTTCTCGTTTTAAGGGCAAGAAGTGTCTTAAATATAGCTGTTGAGGTTGGATTTGTTGTTGGAATAACAGCGCCAATAACGCCAACAGGTGAGGCGATTTTTTGCATACCGCCACTTACATCCTCTTCGATAACATCACAGGTTTTTGTATCTCTATATTTATTATAAATATACTCTGAAGCAAAGTGGTTTTTAATCACCTTATCTTCTATAAGACCCATTCCGGTTTCTTCTACTGCTAATTTTGCAAGCTGAATTCTTGCCTTATTTGCAGCCGTTGCAGCTGCTAAAAAAATCTTATCAACCTCTTCTTGTGTATAGGTTGCATATTTTTGTTGTGCTTGCTTTACCCTTTTTAAAGCATCATTAAAGGACTCCACGCTATTAATAATTCCGTATTTATCCATTTTTGCCACCTCGTGAATTAGTAATATTATTTTAAGAAGCCGTTTACAATTTGCTCCTCTGCCTCTTCCTCAGTTAAACCGAGAGTCATAAGCTTCATTAATTGCTCGCCAGCGATTTTACCAATAGCCGCCTCGTGAATAAGACTTGCATCAATATGGTTTGCTGTGATTTGTGGAATTGCACTAACCCTTGCTTTATCCATAAGAATAGCATCACATTCAGTATGTCCTGCGCACTTATTGTTACCATTGATGTTTGAATAAAATACTTGATACGATTCATCCTTTGCAACTGAACGTGAAATAACATTTGCTGATGAATTTTCGCCGTCCATATCAACCGTAAAATCAGTCTTTGCATATTGCTTACCATGAGTCATCAAGCTTTCACGAATAACAAGCTTTGCTTCGTTTGCTAGCTTTGCTGTTGTGTTGCGCACGGTTGAATCAATACCCTTAATTTGGGTAGTTTCCATTTCCATATATCCACCGTCATCAATAAAAATAACAGTAGTAGGATTCATCACGTTTTCACCCGTGCCCTCGCCTTTTCCATAATGGCGCTCAACGTATTTTATTTTTGCATTTTTACCAACATGGAATGTATGTATTCCATCGTGACTTGATTTTTTGTCACCCGTGTTGTGGATTCCACATCCTGCAACAATGGTAATGTCTGCATTTTCTCCAATATAAAAATCGTTGTATACTAAATCATCAAGTCCTGTTTTAGTGATAATAACAGGAATATGAACGCTTTCATTTTTAGTATTTGGTTTTATAATAATATCTATACCCGGCTTATCTTCTTTTGTAACTATATCAATATTAGCTGTTGTATGTCTACCACCAAGAGCACCATTTGCTCTTATATTGTACGCCCCTTCGGGAATGTCGTGTAGATCGGCAACCTTTTCCAATAAGCCCTTTTGTATCGTATCCATATTTTACCCCGTTTTATAGTTTTACACATCCAAAGCCTGTATTTTCTCTATGCAATAAATCAGGCAATATCTCGTCTTTTTTACCATAATTCTTTATCTCACCATTAGCAATTACAACTATTTTATCTGCTATATTAAGGATTTTTTCTTGGTGAGAAATTATTATTATTGAGCCGTTTGTTTGATCGTGCATCTTTTCAAATACACGAATTAGATTATTGAAGCTCCACAAATCTATTCCCGCTTCAGGCTCGTCAAAAACAGATAGCTTAGTGCCTCTGGCCATAATCATAGCAATTTCAATTCTTTTTAGTTCGCCACCTGAAAGCGAAGCATTAATTTCTCTATCAATATAATCTCTTGCACAAAGACCAACCTCAGATAAATATGTGCAAGCCTCAGAGACATTAAGTGATCTTCCAGCTGCTAATGTAATCAAATCACGAACAGTTAAGCCCTTAAATCTAACCGGCTGCTGAAATGCAAAGCTGATTCCCAAATTTGCTCTTTCGGTAATTGACATATTAGTAATATCAACGCCATCAAACAGTATTTTTCCGTCAGTTACAGGGTATATGCCTGCAATTACCTTTGCAAGAGTTGATTTGCCACCACCATTAGGTCCAGTTATAGCAACAAATCTATCATCAAGCACCAAATTTATATTTTTAAGGATTTCCTTTTCTCCGTTTTCATCAGAAACCTTAAATGAAACGTTTTTAAGTTCTAACATAATTCCCTCTTAGATATTGTTATTCACTTTATTCTAACATAATTATTTTTCAATGTGAAGAGTTTTTTTATATATTTTATAAGTTTTATATATTTTACTAAATATTATTTTTAATATCCATGGTTTGATAGTCATTTTAACAATAAAACAATAAAATAAAAAGCGCACCATTTTTTGGCGCGCTTTTTATATGTTATTATTGTGCGATAACGTTTACACGCTTCTTGTCCTTTGTGAGGTGGTCAAACTTAACTGTACCATCTACAAGAGCAAAAAGTGTATCGTCTTTTCCGATACCAACATTGGTACCTGGATGAATTTTTGTTCCTCTTTGTCTAACAATGATATTACCAGCAAGTACGTGTGCACCGTCTGCCTTCTTAACGCCTAGACGCTTAGATTCACTGTCACGACCGTTCTTTGTAGAACCAACACCTTTTTTGTGTGCGAAGAACTGTAAACCAAGTCTTAACATTATATGTTCCTCCGTTAAATTTTACGTTTATTTGTTACCCTTGCATTCTTTTTCGATTACTTCAACTTCTAAGTAATCATAGTACTCTTCTACCAAATCATTTAATTGGTAGTAGTACGCCATAATAAGACCGGAGATAGCAAATCTCTTTTTCTCATCGCTCTCATAGTCAGGTAACGCACCACGAGCAATTAGACGTACATTTGTGGTTTCTTCATCTATTTCGTAATCAGCCTCTGAATCGTATGCAACCTCAATTGCATTGATAACAAGCATTGTCATTGCTGAAATTGCTGAGCAAAGAATATCTTCTCCACTACTTGCAAAACCAGAGTGCCCTTGTTCCTCAAAGCCCCAAAAAACTCCATTAGATTTGAAAAATACGACTTTTGTCATATAAATTCCTCGAATTAACCAACAATCTTTTCGATTTGTACTTTTGTATAAGGCTGTCTATGACCGATCTTTTTCTTCTCGTTCTTCTTAGCCTTGTACTTCATAACGTAAATTTTCTTAGCTTTACCGTTACGAACAACCTTTGCTGTTACGGAAGCACCGGAAACATATGGAGCGCCTGCTGTGAAGCCGTTGTCATTTGATACAGCAAGAACTTGATCAAAAACAACCTCTTCTCCCTCTTCAGCTCCAAGCTTTTCAACGAAGATA
>JAZNFR010000095.1:0-20664 GCA_045576055.1 Eubacteriales bacterium | reverse complement strand
GCAGGTTTTAATGAATATATTCACACTTTTATTCATTTTTGCATATTTAAAGCAAAAGAAACCGCTTGCGTTTTTTCGCAAGCGGTTTCTTTTATTCATTGCCCTTTAAATCATTAAAGGTCTTGCCAACTGCTGTCATAGCCATTTCGCCTATATTAGCATAATAAATTTTATTATTTGCACGTGCAAAAATTGTATTTACAATATTAACATCAACAGATGCAAGAGGAATATTAACTACCTTTATTTGAACCTTGTTATATTGATTTTCTTTGAAGTTAGCAATTACTGTATTATTAGATGCTGTAATATTTCCTTCTCCATCTACAGTTATTGGTGTAAGGTTTTCAATTGCTACCACCATACCATATTCAAAGCTGGAATCAACCAAATCTTTATAGCTATCAATTGCCTTTGAATTGATTGAAAATTCACGAACAATTCCAATTCCGTCGGTTTGTGCTGAATAGCCTTTTTCTTCGAAGAATGTGCCGATAACTATGGTGTTTTCCTCGGTTCCACATCTTTCGCAAGTTGAAACTATTGCAACCTCTTTCATATAGTCAACTGTTAAACCGCCACCATATGTAATTACATCAATACAGTTATGCGTTGGATTCTCAATAACAGTAAGTGCGCCACAGCCTCTTCCACATGTAGCTTGGCAATCGTTCACTTGTTCGCCAATTGTATGTGCTCCACCATATAAAGCATCGCAAGCGGTTGTTCCGGAAATAATATATCTGCCCTCTGTGTAATTTTGAGGATTTGCTTTGTATTCCGAATATGGAACAACAGCTATCGCACCAATGGTCTCTTTAACGTCGTTAAGATATGATGCGTTTTCAGTTGCAAAGAAGAAATATTTACCTGTGCTTGTAAAATCATAGGTTGTTGCACCGTCAACACAAGAAATGAAGTTCTCGCTTAATTCAGTCATTGAAAACTCCGGATTGTCCCCTAAAAAATATATATTCGTGAGCTTTCCGCAATTATAGAAGTTGCGTTGACCAAGATCGGTTGTATTTCCTAAAATGTAAATGCTTTCAAGCTGTTTACAATCTCTAAAGTTATCAATACCAAGGCTTGTTATATTTGCAGGAACAATTATTTCTTTAATAGCAGTACCTGCGAAAAGCCAGTTTTGTCCCTGCTTATGGAAAGTATACGCTGAGCTTGTTGCTAATCTAACCGTGTGAAGGTTTGTGCAATTATAGAAATTACGCGAACCACCAAGGCCGGCGCTTAAGTCTGTACAAGCAGTTAGGTCAACAAGTCTTAACGAGGTGCTTCCCTTAAAATAATCACAAAAATCCAGAAGGTTTTCGTTGAAATAAATATATTGTATATCGGAAACCTTCAAGCCATTATGGATATAAATAAAGGAGCTAAGCCCTCTTAAGTTGACAACGACAATCTTTACGTTTTCCTCAGTAAAGATTTCGTATGCACCAAGGGTATCATTCCAAATGTGAATGTTGATATTTTCAAGCTGAGTTTTATAACCTTTGTTTATCGTATAAGTAACATATGTATCGTTTTGAGCATTAGCCTCGTTACGGTTGTTTGGTACGGATGAATAAATGTTATTCCCCTCTGCATCCGTGCCACTTACCCACCAGATAAGTGGATTTTGATTTTCGTCATAAATTGGCAAAACCTCACCATCTGCAAGTGTTGCCTTTTCGTTATAATCAACAGCAAAAGCACATAATGTAAAGGTCATAATAAAAACAACGCTTATAATGATAGTGAGTAATATTTTTCTCTTCATTTTAGTTCTCCTTTTATGCTAAAATATTATTATTCAATTTCATAATATACTAATTTTATCGAATATTCAAGACAATACACGCCAAAATATAGACAAAATTTAGCTTTAGATGTTTCCTTGATAATAATTTGTCCGCCTATTGCATCAAATTTTTCCCTCGGAATACTAGTAAAAACACCATTATTTAAGGATTATAGCGAAAAAACATTGATAAATTGCTCCTTTAGTGATATAATTATAGGACAAAATTTAATTTTGGAGGATGAAAATATGTTATACCAAACACAACACTCCATAACAACTGACAAAGTAACGCTTGAAGCGGGAAACGATTTGAATTTTCCCGACCATATTCACAACAGCTTTGAAATAATAATTGCGACGGAAGGTGAAATGGAGGTAACCGTATTAGGCAACAAGCATATAGTCCGCGGTAACGAGTGCGTTTTGGTTTTCCCGTATCAATTGCATCAAATCAAGACCGAAAGCCACGCAAAGCATGCCATTTTGATTTTTTCTCCTCAACTTGTCAGGGCTTTCACCAAAAAAATCGAGACCCAAGCGCCCAAAAGCAACAAATTTGTTTTGGATAAATTTTACATTGACAAAATCTCCAAGCTTGATAAAGAGAAAAATCCTATTGTGTTAAAAGGGCTCTTATATTCAATTTGTGCTGAATTTGACAAAACCGCCGAATATGTAGAAATCAATGGCGACAAGCAAAACCTACTTCTTGAAATTTTAAATTTTGTTGCAAAAAACTACAAGACAAATTGCTCACTTTATGAGCTCTCAAAGGAAACATCTTACAATTATGTATATCTTTCTAAGCTTTTTTCAAAAAGCACGGGTATTAAATACACCGAATACGTTTGTCGCTTTCGCATAAATGAGGCATGCTATCTTTTACTGAACACAAATAGCACTATGGTTGATATTGCTTACGACTGTGGATTTGAGTGTTTAAGAAGCTTTAACAGAAGCTTTAAAGCAATAATCGGCATTTCGCCAAGCGAATATAGAAAGCAAAAAAACGAAAAATCATATTAAGTTTCTTTCAATGAGCTATATAAATTAAGAATGCCGTAATGCATTATTTTGCTAAAATTTTAATACATAAATAGAAAAAACCACCTGCGGTTTGCAGGTGGTTAATTTTTTAGTCCTCTTTGTTTAAATCGTTGAAGGATTTGCCCTCGGCTACTTTTGCCATTGTCTCGCCGTTTGCATAATAAAACTCATTATCTACACGAACGTAGAGAGTGTTTACAATAGAAATGCCCTTTGCTTCCTCTGCAATATTAGCAATCTTAACTTGAAGATTTGTGTAATTACCGTTTGTGAAGTTAGCAGATACAACGCCGGTATTTGCCGGTTCTGTTTTGCCATCCTCTCCTATTTGAAGCGGGGAGTTGTTTGCAATCGCAACAACCATACCATATTCAAAGTCAGAATCTACAAGCTCAATGTATTTTGCAATAGCATCGTTGTCAAACATAAATTTGCGAACGATTCCGTAGCCATCGTCCTCTTGTGCTGAATAGCCATTTTCTTCGAACATTGTGCCAAGTACGTTTTCACCAACCTCTTTTTTGCAGTTTTCACAAACTGAAACGATAACAATTTCCTTTAAGTAGTCAATAGTGGTTGAGCCGCCGTATCTAACCTCGTTGTAAGAAACGTGAACAGGGTTTTCAAGCATTTCAAGAAGTTTGCATCTTGTACAAATACCACAGCACGTGTTGCCTTCCGTTACTTGAACGTCGTGCTTGTTATCAAATCCAACCTCGCATATGTTTGCGCCATAGATATAGATGTATTTATTTTGTGTGTGAGTGCCATTTTTATAATCAGCGTATGATGAAGGCTTAGCACTTGATACTCTATCCAAGGTGATAATGCCCTTCATTGTATCAAAGTTGTTTGTGCTTCCTGTATAGAAGGTTGTAAATGAGTCTCTGTTTACACCGTTAAGTGCAGAAGAGCCAAACGTAGTAAAGTTTTCTGTAATAACAAGTTTTGTCATGTTTGAGCAATTTAAGAACATATTAGAGCCCATTGTAGTGCCCAAAACAACTGCGGTTTCAAGATAATCGTTTTCTTTAAATGTACCGTCGCCAAAGCTTGTTACTGTTGCAGGAACTATTATCTTGTCAAACGCTGCATATGCAAAAGCATTCTTGTCTATTGATGTTAAGGTGCTTGGCAAGGTCAAGCTTTCAAGTGAGGTAGCCTTATAAAATGCGCTATCACCAATTGTTACAGTATTTTCAAGGTGAAGATTTTTTAATGCACTTGCGTTATAAAACATCTTGTCGGAAATATTTGTTGCTTTACTTCTTATTGTTTCGAGTCTTGAGCATTCACCGAAAACATTGTTGGTGCCTACAGTTTCAAGTGTTGATGGAAGATATACCTCTTTGACACCCGAATATTTAAAGCAAATGTCTTCCAAAGTTGTTAATCCCTCAGGTAAAATCGCATTTTCAAGCGATGTAGTTTGGTAGAAGGATTGATACCCAATGGTTTTTAGACTTCTTGCTCTTGAAAAATCAACTGTTTCAAGTGCTGTACAGCCTTGAAAGGCCGTTTTCTGAATTTCCTCAAGTTGCGGAGGGATAGCAATTGATTTTAAAGATGTGCATCCGTTAAACACGTTATTTGCCATTGACACTAAAGAATCCGGCAAATTAATGCTTACAAGCGTTGATAACTTAAATGCACCTGCGCCTATTGTTGTCACAGTATTAGGAAGAACTATGGTCTTTACTGCTGTATATCCACCGCTAGTATTAATACAAGTTTGTCCGGCTGTTACAATTCCGTTTGGAACCTCAATTCTAACTATATCGCTTTTTGAATAGGAAACCCCTTTTTTATTAATTTCGTCAAAGGTAATTGAAATAGAGTTCTTATCTGAAAAAATATAGTAAGCAGGATATGCCTTGCCGTCTGACATAAGAACTCTTGACGTTGCGCCAACTGTACCGTCTGCACCGCACACAGACTTATCGCTCATTCCCTCAAGTGTTTCTACTGTCGTTGGCCACTCTGGAATTGATGCTTCCTCTGCGCTTACAGAAATTGCAAAGGCACAAGCAAGAAGTGCAACTAAAAGTGTAATTAGCAATAATTTCTTTTTCATTTTCTCCTCCATAAATCTAAAATATAAGTATTCAACTTTATTTTATACTATTTAATTCATAAAGTCAATATTCTTTCATAGCATATTTTACAATTTTATTAGCACTTTTTGACACGAGAATAAAAATCCACTATACGACGGAAGCAATAATTTAGTGCTTGCATGCTTGTTTTCGCATCCCAAGAATTCAACTCCAAAAGGCATTTTTTGCCCTTCTCATTGTTGATAGTTTATTAAAGAAAACACCGCCGTAACAAGAATATTTAGCGCACGTATTGTTCACTTTTTGTACGCTCTTTGTTACTTATTATCGATATTTGCAAAGCGATATTTCGCCTATAATTCCAGACGGGGGGATTTGCATATAGCTTGAAAGTCCATCGTGGCGTGCGTGTGCAAGATTATTTTTCACTATGATTTCAAGCTTATTTTCACCATCAATCAAAGCGTCCTTCATGCTGAATTTATATGGCGCATTTATTCTTGCTCCAAGATATTTGCCGTTAAGCCACGCCTCAGCGGTCTCACCGACCTGACCTAAATCAATAACTGTAAAGCCTTTCTTTGCTTCAAAGGTAGCTCTATAACGGATTTCACCAGAGAAATCGGGATAGCGCTCAGGGGATGAAATATCAAAGCAGCCTGAATCCTTAGCGATTATAGAAAAATCACGTTCTCCCTCGTTCTTGATAGAAATTTCAAAGCAAACAGGAAGCACTTCTCTTTCTATTTCGTATGTCATTTTTGGAATATCATTAGGAATTTCGCTGCCAAAAATAACAAATATCACATTGCCCTTTTCAATACGCAAATGAAGTTCACCGTTTTCTGCATTTTCCTTGTAGCATTTATTTTGCCAAGGATCATAAATCAGACACTCACCTGACTGCTTTAGAGTGATTTGTGCGTCAATGTCACCATAAACATCCTCATTTGAAAAGAGATAAATATCCTCGTTTTCTCTTGTTACGTGATAAAAGCGAAGATTCTTTAGTCCATCGCCCTCACCAAAAACGTGGCACAGGTCTTTATTTCTAAGCTTTTCTACTATTTTGCTTGTTTGCACTTTATCAAAGCAAGAAAGAATACTTGAAATATCAGAATTCTCTGCTGACCTTTTTGGAAGCGAATCTGTAAATACCACATAAAGCCCCTCATTTGCAAGTCTTTCAAAGGCTTCGAGGCGCGATATTGGCATTATTTCACTTTCGGAAATAATCAAAGCGCCATAGCTTTCTCCGTTTATTTGGAGCTTGCCATCTACAACGTGCGCATTTTCAAGGGTATCGTATGGAATTATATCAAAATCAACAAGTCCTTGGGTAAGGGTACGACAAAGGTTATAAAACAGTTGATTTTTGCCACCCGTCCACTCTCCCTCTGCGTTATAAAAGACAGCCACGTCTGCTTTATGCTTGCCATCGCTTAAAGCGTGTGATACTCTGCCCATATACTCCATCAAGCCTTTAAAAAGTGGGTAGTGGATATTTTTGCCACCATTATAAAAATGCGGTGGGCAATCAGTGTCATCCTCCTTTGGTGAAAAGGCATGAGGAACAAAATAATTTATTCCGCTTGCGAGCATTATGTCAGCAAGCCCCTTCATAAATGGTAGCCCCTCTGCCCAACCAAATGCACCGAAGATTTCGCACATTGCTCTACCCTTTTTAAGTGGTTGAATGTGCGAGTGAGACGATGCCAGCTTTGGCAGGGTGTAACGGAAAAACGCGGGGTCTGCCTTGCCACCATCAGCAAGAGGTGCACGATGTATGCTGTTTGAAATACCAGGTATATCCTGCATAAGAACAATATCAACGCCAGCCATGTCTTGTCCATCAAGCGCACGAAAATAGTGACCACTGCCATATCCAAGGCGCGTGTGTGCGCCCATATCCTCAATAACGTGACCTATATATTTCACGTTATGCTCACGACACCAGTTGCCAAGCATATAGCTAAAATTCTCACTATAAAGTTTAGTAACAACCTCCATATAGTGCATTCTGATAAGTGAGGAAATTTCGCCCAAGTCCTCCCAAAGAGCTGGTAAATACATCCAAACTGCTTTTTCGTCAATACCTGCGCTCTTAGCAATTAGGCTAGGCAAATCCTCTCTCCAAGGATAGGGTGAGCCTATCTGACCAAGGGTGTTATAGTAGGTATAAGCAACATTTAAAAAGCCTGGCTCATCCGAGAAAAAGCCCTTAAATGTGTTCCCAAAATACTCCTTAAAATGCTCATAATGTGGCTTGTATATAGCATCAATCATTGCGTGGCACGAGTCGGGGTTAAGCATATCTATGTAATAAAACAGGCGCTCGTTTTTATATTCATATGGTGCTGTTTCGATGGTTACACAAACTCGCCAAGTACCATTTGGTATGTCAAAATAGACCACATCATCATTTAATTTATCAGTCAAGTCAACTGCTGATTCATAATCAAGAGTTTCGCCTAATGAATCATTTTTATATGCAACGATATTGATAATTTTTTCGGCTTTACCAACTCTGCCACCGACAAAAAGCTTTGCCCCCTTCATAGGACCAACAACGTCGATTTGAATTTCTCTTATCAAGCGTTTGCGAAGATGAGCATTTTCCTCTTTTTCAAGGTAGCCATTTGCATAGCCTGTTGGGAACTTTTGGTCGTCGAGAAGCCAAACGTACATATCAAGCTCACGCGCAGTTTCGAGTATAAAGCGAAAATCCTCCCACCACTCGTCCCTACAAAAATTCTCATAAGGACGGCTTTCAGCACAAAGCTCTCTTATTCCACTGTTTTTGATTGCCAAAATTTCCTCGCGCAGGCGTTCCTTCGACTCGCCATGTAGCCAAAGAAATGGCAAAATATAACTACCATGCTCATTATTTAAGCACTCTCTTACTTTTTTGTCCATTTTGTCCATTTTTCCTCACTTAAAATTCCATTTGCACAATTCATATGCCTAAAATTTATATTTTCCCTTTTCTACATCATATTGCTTATCGTCGATTATTATTGTAGCTTTAACTGGGGTTTCTATTTCGTACTTGATTTTTCCATCCTTGTGATACCATTTTGAAACGATTTTACCATTTCTTGTTTCCAAGGTTGCACTTAGGCTATCAAGCTTGTCGGTTGGCTTTGGTGCAATTATTGCCTCCTTGAAGGCTGGTAATTTTGGCTTGATTCCACATGCCTCCTCATATACCCAATCGGCAACGCTTCCGTATGCATAATGGTTAAAGGAGTTCATATTTTTTGACCAAAACTCGCCCTTCTCGTTTTTGCCATCCCAATGCTCCCAAATGGTTGTTGCGCCTTGTTTAACAGAATATAGCCAAGATGGGAATCCCTCTTGTAAAAGCAAATTATAAGCAGTTTCTGTATAGCCATTTTTTGATAGTGCATGTAGTAAAAACGGAGTGCCAACAAAGCCGGTTTTCAGCTTATTGCCGTTTGATATTATCATATCATTTAGCTTTTTGGCTATCGCTTTTTTATCCTCTGCGATATCAAAATACAATGCTAATGCACATTCAGTTTGTGTTTTATACTCTTTAAAGGTTTTTCTTATTTTTTCCAAGATTTTTTCAGCAAGAGTGTCGTATTTTTTCCTGTCCTTGCCTAAAATTTCAGACACCTCTGCCACAATTTTGACGGAGTTGTAGTAAAAAACCGATGCTATAAAGTCCTCATTTGATGAACCACGATAGCTTCCACTTGGTGCATCAAGACCTAGCCAGTCTCCAAACTGCTCACATCCATACCAAAGGTATCTTTTTTTGGTGGTGCTTGCAATATAACCAAGATATTTTTTCATTGTGTTATATTGCTTTTTAAGTATTCTTACGTTTCCGTATGCTTTATAAATTTGGTATGGAATTATTGTTGCGCTATCGCCCCAAACTGCACCAGTGTTTTCGGTTGTTGACCAGTCCCAGCACACAGTTTGTGGAATTATATTGGGGATATTTCCTTTTTTTCCTTGGTCAAGCTTTAAATCGGTTAGCCACTTTTCAAAGAACGTTTCAACATCGTAGTTATAGGTGGCTGTCTTGCAAAAGACTGTAGCATCACCTGTCCAGCCCTGTCTTTCATCTCTTTGAGGACAATCGGTTGGAACATCTAAAAAGTTACCCTTTTGACCCCAAATTATATTAGAAAAGAGCTGATTTAGTAGCGCACTTGAGCTTTCTAAATACCCCGTGCGCTTCATATCAGAATGGACAACGATAGCCTTTATATTTTCTGGCTTTATATTTTCAGGGAAGCTGTCAACACGTATATATCTAAAGCCCCAAAACGCAAGCTTTGGCTTATAGGTGTTTTTCCCGTCCTTGCAAATATACTCAAATCTAGCCTTGGCATCACGATAGTTTTCGTTATAAAAGTTTCCTTCCTTGTCAAGCTCCTCGCAAACTGTAAATTCTACCTTGTCGCCCTCTTTAGCATTGACTGTAAACTCAAAATAACCCGTTAGGTTTTGACCGAAATCAACAATTGTGTCGCCATTTGGCGCTTTAAAAATAGACACAGGATTAATCGTTTCCTGTTCCTTGACACAAACGCCCTGTTGCTTTACTATTATTTTTTTGTCGTGGTCAAGGACACGTGCGCAAGTTGGTGTGTCCTTATAAAGTGCATCGTATATTTCGCCATCGTATAGCTCAGCAAAGCGCAATTTGTCCTTGGTGGCTTGCCAGCTACCATCTGACACTATTGTTTCCTTTGTTTTGTCTGTATAAATAATATCTAACTGACAAATCAGTGCTTTTGGCACATTGTTTGCAACACCAAAGTTAATTTTTCCGTTATACCAGCCATCACCAACAAGTATTTCGAGCTTGCTTTCACCACTTAGCATTTTTGTTATATCATAAGACTGGTATTGCACTCTTCTGCGCGAGGTAAAGCCTGGGGCTAAGATAAAATCGCCAATGCGCGTTCTGTTTATTGTAGAGTAATAACAGCCAAGCGAGGTTATATTCAAAACAGCCTTTTTAATACGCTTCTCAGTCTTTATCTCCTTTATAAAGCAAACAGGCTCATATAAATTGTTATTTGGATGCACAATCCAGCTTGCATTTTCAAACATAGAATAGCTCCTTTCCCTTGGCTAATACTTTAAAAAAATTATACCACTTATTGATTATAAAATCAATACAAGTTGAAAAGTAAGACGTCATATGATATAATTATTTTATACTATTTCAAAGGAGCATTTTATGTGGCAAGGAAAGAAAAAGGCAGTTACATTTAGCTTTGATGATGGGGTTAGTCAAGATATAAGACTAATCGAGCTTTTTAATAAATATGGGCTTAAGTGCACTTTTAATTTAAATTCAGAGCTACTCGGGCTTGATGGCACACTTGATAGAAACGGAAGAACTGTGCGCCATGACAAAATAAAGCCAGAGGCAGTTAAGGAAATATATAAGGAGCACGAGGTTGCTGCACACACGCTTACTCACCCATTTTTGCCATCGTGCACGGATGAGGAAATAATAAGGCAGGTTGAAAATGATAGACAAAATCTATCCCGTCTTTGTGGCTATGAGGTTGTTTCTATGGCTTACCCCTGTGGTGGCGAAAACAACAACGACCGTGTTGCTGAAATAATTAAGAAAAATACTGGCATTAAGCTAGCAAGAACTATCACCTCAACACATAGCTTTAGCGCCCAAGAAAATCTGCTTAGATTTAACCCTACTGTTTACTATATAGATGAAAGGCTTGACGAAATTGTAGATGAGTTTTTGGCTCTTGACTCAAGCGAGCCAGCACTGCTCTATATTTGGGGACATTCATATGAAATGGATGCAGAATACATCACTTGGGAAAAATTTGAAGAGGTTTGCAAAAGAGTATCAGGACACGACGACATTTTCTATGGCACAAACAAAGAGGTGCTTTTATAAAGCAAAACCCATACGGAAAATCCGTATGGGTTTATTTTTATTCTTCTGCTGTAAATGTGCCGTCAACAATTTTGCCACGCTTAACTGTTCCGTCTTGATATGTGCAAGTAACATTGGTTGCATTTTTGCTGTCCTGCCAAAGTGCCTCGTATGTTGCGCCACCATTTACGGTTTCCTTTCCCCAGCCACACCAAGTGCCGTTGCCCCATTTGCCTAAATACGAGCCCCAAGAATAAACCTGCTCTCCACTTTCCTTTTTGTCATTCTCCCATCTTCCTCTAAAAATGCTTCCAGTAGGAGAATAGTATGTGCCATAGCCGTCCATTTTGCTGTTTTTCCACTCGCCCTCGTATCTTCCGCCGTCTGTCCAGAAATATTTGCCATAGCCTACTCTTTCGTCATCAACCCAGTTGCCTTCATATCTATTTCCCGAGTTCCAACGATATATACCAAAGCCGTTGCGCTTACCATTTACGATCTCTCCCTCGTAAGAGCCGTTAGAATATGTCTCTGTTTTTTTATTTAGACTCTCATCAACGATGAATGTGCCGTTTTCAACTCTGCCCTTCTTTGTACCGCCATTGTAAGTGAAGGTCACATCATTTGCAGTGCTGCCATCAAGCCAAAAGCCCTCAAAAACGTTTCCATTTTTATTTACTTCCTTACCATTTCCGTAGCGCTTGTCGTCCTTCCAGTATCCCTCATAGTAGTTATCCGCAGATGTCATTTTGCCATAACCATTTTTCAGGTCATCGCGCCACTCACCCTCATAGATTGTACCAGTATTCCAGTAGTATTTTCCATAGCCACCACGCTTGCCATTTATAAATTGTCCCTCGTAATAGCCATTTTCATAATCTTCTCTCTTATAACCATTAAATGGGTCGGCAACAAATTCCTTGTTAACTATTTTTCCTCTATATGTATTTTTTCTTTCATCAGTTTTTATTACATCAGAGGCATTGCCGTTGCCATCCCAAAGTCCATCGTAAACGACGCCTGTGTTATGCACCTCTCTACCTCTACCATACCAGTTTCCATTCTTCCATTGGCCCTCGTAGTAGCCCCATTTGTAGGTTTCCTTGCCGTAGCCAGATTTTTCGTCATTTTCCCAGCTACCAACATATTCTCCATTATCCTCATAATACATAGTGCCGTGACCATGCTTTAGGTCGTTATACCAGCTGCCAACATATTTTGCACCACTTGAATAATAGTATGTTCCCTGACCAGAAAACTTTCCATAGATAAACTGACCAACATATTTTTCCCCATTATTCCAAAAAAATGTTCCACTTCCATGCTCGGTGCCGTTTGAACTTACATCTCCCTCATAATATCCGTTTTTATATGTTATTCTTGCCATTTTGTTTCTCCTAAAAATAAATTATCTAAAAAAATTATACCACGTAATTTAAATAAAATCAATAAAAAAACCGTATGGTTTTTCCATACGGCTTTTATTTTTATTTTTAGATGTTTGAAACAAAATCGTTGTATTTAACAAAGCAATATTTATCGCCCTCGTTTGGTGTGCCAACTTGGAGATATGAGTATTTATCAGCACCTTCAAATGTGGTCACAACATATGCGCCAATTGCAAAATCAGCATTTTTGCTTGCATCGCTGTCGAATCCTAGCATCTTGAGGGAGAATGACGTGTACTCCCTACCTGGGAACGCAACTGTTATAGCTTTTTGGTTAGCTGCGCCATTTTCATCAAAAATATTGTCGCTTCCAATACCGCTTCTTGTTGTTGCGAACAAGCCATATTTTACTGTCTTGCGTGCTATAGTTTCATACTCTTCAATTGCTTTAACATTAGCTTTGAACGTTACAGTAATACCAGTAGCATTACCTTCATCATCTTCAGATACAGAATAGCCATGGTTTATAAACAAAGCTTCTGCTTCCTCTACAAGAGTATATGTGCAGCCTTCATTTGTACATGTCGTTGTTCTTGTACCAATCTTTGAGTAATCATCATATGCTATAGCAACTGATGTTTCTTCAGTTGAAAGATGCTCTATTGTTGCGTCTCCGCAAACTGAGCATACCTCTACACAAGCATTTGACTTTTCTATATCAGCTGTATGCTTACCGTTATAGAATGCATCACAAGGATTATAATTAAATACAACCTTGCCGTTTGCTTTTGCAGTTATGATATTTTCGCCAGAGTCAGTGCCTGTTGCGCCATTTTTAGCAAGTGAAATCTTTGCAATAAGAGCATCCCACGCTTCCTCTGTGCCACAATAATAAAAGGTTGCATTTGGGCAAAGAGTAAAGGTTTGATGCGCCGTTGATACATCAACGTTATCTGCATTAAAGGTTGCAGGGAGATATACCTTTACGTTTTTTGCACCTCTTACATAGAAGTTATCGCCAGTTGTACCATAAAAGCCCTTAAAGTTAGCACCCAAAACAAGCTTTTCAAGCTTAGCGTTTGAGTCCCAAAGGGTAAGCTGAATTGCCCTATAGTGTATTTCTTCAACGGAGTTTGGCAAAACAAGCTCCTTTAGATTATTACAGTAATAAAAGCATCTATATGGAATAACCGTTATTTGAGAGCCTTCCTCGAAGGTGATTTTTTCAAGCTTTGTATCTTGGAAAACGCCAAGGTCGTCATGCTCTACAAACGCTGTAATATCGTTAGGAACGAAAAACTCCTTTAGGTTTGACTGTGCAACTGCGTGTAGACCCATATATGAAATAGGTGTGCCTGGCTCAATATCTGCAATCATTAACTGAGTATTTTGGAACATTCTATCAATAATTTCAGTTGCTGTTTTTGGGAAATAAAAATACTGAATTGGAACATTTCTATTAGCGCCATAATAACCGAATTGGAAGTTTGAATCAAATTTCTCAATTGTTGATAGACCATCTAAAACATAGTCATCTCTTAGGTTAACCACTATAACGCCCTTTTGCTGTGAGCCACCATAGAACTTAGACACGTCGTTAAACTTAGCCTTGTTATTTGTTACAGTGATAAGATTAGCTGCCCTGTCGCTAACAAGCTTGTTATCGGTATTAAGATACCAAACAAGTGCATAGCCATCCTCGTCATAAAGGTTTACTGTGGGATTGGTAACGCTTTCGTTGCCTACAGTAAAGCTACCATCTAATGTTACAGTTGTTTCCTTATAAATCGTTGTTGCGCTTATAGTAATGGCGAAAATGCACATCATAGCTACAGCTACAAGCATAGATAAAATGACCTTCTTTTTCATTGCTACTCTCCTAAAATTTAATTTGTTGTTTTTTACTAATTGGCTACTTAAATCAAATACAGCGTTGACAATTCCGTAATTTTATTTTATAATAGCTTTAGAAGTTTGTAAATAGATTATTTTAGCGAGAATTTGTATTATTTTAGCATTTAACTATACAAAAGGGAGATAAACAATGAAGCTACACTATTATAGAAACAGTGAACTATTAAATATGAAAAGCAAAATGTCACATGATGCGCCACTCATTGTCAACCTTGTTAATGACTGCTTTACAAATTTTGAACCATTTGCGTATGATACATATAACAGCATCGGGCGAGATGATTATTTTTTAATCTATGTCACGGATGGTGTTTTCAATACAAAAATAAATGATACTGTTTTTCATTTGAACAAGGGCGCTGTTGTTTTATACCCACCAAAATACAAGTATCACTATTGGGGTGAGCCACCTTCAAAATATTTATGTGTGCATTTTACTGGCTCACACGTTGAAAAGATTCTAGCAGATTTAGGATTTCCTTTGGCTCCATACGCATTGGAAAGCGACTTTTCTCCTAAAATAAAATCACTATTTGACAAAATGGTTGAAAAGGATATAACCAAAGCTCCGTTTTTACAATATTCATTAGCTTGTCTTTTAGAAGAAATTTTGCTTAGCATCGCTGTTGAAAGAGTCAGAAATAGCGGTTATCGTACATTTAAAAATTCTATTAAATATATTCACGCAAACTACACCGAAAAAATAAAGGTTCCTTATCTTGCGCAATTAGAGGGGCTTAGCAATTCACGATACATAACACTATTTTCTAAGGAAATGGGGAAAACGCCAAGTGAATATATTCTTGATTTAAGACTTAATAGAGCTTGCGACCTGCTTTTAACAACCAACATGGAAATTAGTGCGGTTGGTGCGTCGTCCGGATATAATGACCAGTATTTTTTCAGTAAAATATTCAAAAAGCATATTGGTATATCTCCTTTGGAATATAGAAAAAAGTACAAATAAAAACAAAATAGCCACAGGGTTAAGCCTGTGGCTATTTTTTATTTTTTAAGTTCAATCTCTCTATTCTTGCACAAGTAAAATTTTGTCCATAACCTCAAGGCGCTTTTCTGCAAAGGTTAAGATTTGCTCTAGGTGGTCTACCCACTGTGAAGGCACTCCTGTCCACTTTTGCTTTTCCGCTTCTCTCACGGCACCAGGGATTGCATCAAAAAATGCTTCGAAATGATTTGTGATGTTTTCCAAGGTTAGAATTTCTTGTCTTAATTCTAAATATCTTTGACAAACGCGGTCAAAATAATTAACATAAATTCTTTCCCATAAAAGATTCATATTGTCGTGGTTTCTTTCAGGGGCTAAGCCCTTGCCGTCAACGAGTGCTGATATTGGATGGGTATTTTCGTCAAACTCAATATTCCCATTCCATCTCATACCCCACGTGCCATCCATATCGTACATACTGCTAAACCACACCTTGCCGTCATAGGTTACCCAAAGTATGTTTTTACTTGTATTGTCGTCGGCACAAATAAAGAATGTATATATCATTGAATCAATACACTTGTCAATATCGGCATACTGGTGGATTCCATTTTTGAAGTCCTCACCGTCGTTATTGTAAACGAACTCTATCAAAGCAAGCATACTATCATATGCCCACTGGGTGCTATTATCAATTAAGCTATCCTCGTTTGATGCGTATTCAAGAACGAATCCACTTGTCGAAACCTCTCTAAATGAGACTGCCTTATTCCATGTTTCGGTCATAAATATAGCTTGATTTTTCTCCTCGCTATCGTGCATATCAAGCATCCATTTATCCTTTGGAATGTTCATTGTATAAACACCTTGGTAAACACCATTATTGTAAACCAAAATTGGATATCCATCAATTGCGCCACCATTTGGGGTATTTACTAATTCGTCATTTCTTGATTTTACGATTTCGCCAAAGATTTTGGCAGATACTACATTTCTTGACTGGGAATAGTCAATATAGTTGGCTTTCATACAGTATTTATTTTCCTTGCCCCAGCCGTCAACTAGTTCAACCTTATGTTTAGTTCCACTCTCGTTAAATAGCTTTATGTTGAAATTCTTTTTAGGATATCCAGCACTTGATGCACCTTGCACCTTTATTTCAGCTACACAGTCAAAGCTAAGCTCCTCGGAGTCGTATGTGAAAGCGACATTTTCCACATATCCCTTTGAGGTTGGCAAGGAACCGCCTATATTAACAACAGGCATACCAACATCAATAGATGTTATAGGCTTATATATATCTACTGTCGCTTCCTCGCTTGTAAAGATTCCACAAAATTCAACGGAATATTCGTTTGTGATAAGCACGGATTCAAGCACCATTTTGCTTGTATCATATATTTGATTGCACTGGGAACAAAGTCCACTAGCATCGCAAATATGATAGCCATATATTGCGTTGCCCTTGTCTTTTTCGGAGTTGCGCTTACATCTATCGCAGAAATATATGTCCTTTTCACCCTCGCATAGCGCTTCTTTTGTTGAAATAAACCTCCAAATATGACCTAGAGGCTCACCCTCTATAGTTTCACAATAATCGCAGAATTTGGCAAATGTACAGGTTGCGTTTTGCCAATTATGGGGAATTGGTTCGCCCTCGACTGCATAGCAGGTTTCACAATGCTTAGCCTCAATGCAGGTTGCATCTATCCATTTGTGACCGTATATAATGCCCTCTTTTTTTGCGCAATCGGCACAGGTTCTTTCCTCCTCACATCCATTATATACCCATATGTGTGGCAAATCCTCGGTGGTGGAGATGTTACATCTTTGGCACACCTTTGGTTCTTTGCAAGAGGTTACCTTCCAGCTATGGCCTAATGCCTCTTCGCCTATTTCCCCACAGCGAGTGCAGGTTTTAGGCGAAAGACAAGTAACACCTGTCCATTCATGTTGAATTTCGCTTCCTATAAATTTACATTCTATACAAATTGGAGTCTCGAGGCACATGTCTACGTTCCACGTATGCTCCTTTGCTTCTTCTCTTTCACCACAGGCTTTACAAATTTTATTTTTTGTGCAAAGGGTGGATGTCCAATCGTGACCTGGTGCCTCGCCCTCGGTTATGCCACAGGTTCTACAGGTACTAGGGGAAAGACAGCTGGCGTTTTTCCAATTGTGCACACCAACCTCGCCCTCTGCTGTTTTGCAATATATACATGTTTTAGGGGCTTTACAGGTGGCAGGGTTGAATATGTGATTGTTTGCAACGCCATCGGTTACGCCACAAGAAACACAGGTCTTAGGGGCTGTACAGGTCGCAGGGGCAAAGCTATGCTCGGTAGCGTCTCCCTCCGTTTCTCCACATAGTGTGCAGGTCTTAGGGGCTACACAGCTCGCCGAGGTGAAATTATGCTCACATTCCTTGCTACCACAAGATATCAAAGCCAAGGAAAATATAAATAATATCGATATTAAAAGCAGTATCCTTTTCATTAAACGCTCCTTATATTAATATTCTATTGATAGTATATCATAACAAAAGGGAGTTTTCAAGAGAATTATAATTGTATAAAAGCTTGTCAATTAATAAAAATTTGGAATTGATTATTCAATTCAGGTATGGTATAATGTGATAAATACTGGGTGCTTATTAACCCGTTTTTCATTAAAATTATTTTGAGGAGTTAAATATGAAAACCTTAGTAACTATCGTTGACGGTATGCGTCCTGACGCACTTATCAAAACAGAAAACGCCAAATATCTTTTGGAAAATTCAAAATACACTTTAAATGCAAGGACAGTAACGCCATCTGTTACTCTGCCCTGCCATATGTCACTTTTCCACAGTGTAGACCCCTCTCGTCATGGAACAACAACCAACGTTTATACTCCTAACGTAAGACCAATAAACGGCTTGTGTGAGGTTTTGCTTAACTCAAGAAAAACCTCTGCCTTCTTTTACAACTGGGAGGAAATAAGAGATTTATCAAGGCCAAATTCTCTTGCCTTTTCATATTTTTGCAAGGGTAGACTATATGGCTACGATAAGGCTAACGACATAATAACAGACGCAGCAGTTGATTATCTTACAAAAAATGAAACGGATTTTACATTCCTTTATTTAGGATACACGGACATGGCAGGCCACAACTACGGTTGGATGAGTGAACAATATATGGCTGCTATGGAAAATAGCTTTGCTAACATCACAAAGCTATATGATAAGCTTCCCGAGGATTACGTGATTATAGTAACAGCAGACCACGGTGGGCACGATAGAACCCACGGCACGGAGCTTAGCGAGGATATGATTATCCCTATTATGGTGCTAAGCAAAAATGAAAAAATCGAGATTGATTTTAAAGATGCAAGCATTAAGGATATAGCACCTACGGTAGTTAATCTTCTAGGTGTTTCCCCTGACGATGAATGGGAAGGCAGAAGCCTTTTAAAATAATGTATAAAATGCAAAAAGCCGACACATGGTCGGCTTTTCTTTAGTTGTCAGCAAGTGGCAAAAGGAGTAAAGGTTGTTTCGGTGCTAAAAGCAAAACCAGCCACAAGGGGTGGTTTTTTATAAATCTTTTTAGTCTTACGCTTTAGCTTTAATGTTCCATTATACAGTATAGAAGCGAAATAGTCACACAAGAAGAAAGAGACGTAACGAAGAGCTGACCGCATTTTCCAAATTTTGCATATATTCTTCCATATATGCAAAATTAGGGTTGTCATTAATGTCAACAGGTAGTTTTATTGTCATCTTTTTTGCGTCTTCTCTTGTAAATTTATTCACATAGTCAAAATTTAAGCCTATTGCCCTGCTCCGAAAAACAGATATAAAAAACAAATACGACTTTTCATTCCATTTGTTTTTATACTCCCCAATTGGATACATACCTTGCACATGTGGATACCCAATAAATGCATTTTTTTGATAAAATATGGCGTCTGCAGACGTTGTGTCACTAAATGTCACTATATTCCCATTTTCCGTATTTTCTAATCGGGAATAACCACCAACACCATTATTAAAACTTGAGTTTACAACAACGGGATTATTTCCATCTTCAGCATATAAGCTGCTGTTTGTCAATTTATATGCTTTTGTAGGATGTATATCAAATAATTCACCTATTATAAACTCTTTCCACTGCGTCGTATCAATTTTGCTCATTATTTTCCCCTCGTAATGTAATAACAACTTTTTCTTTCTCTTGTTTTACTTCGCTGTTATATAAAACTTTTTTAATTAAAGTATCATTGAATTCTTTAACGTCAATACCTTCTTTAAACATTAAGTAATCCATCATTGTTTTGGTAAAGTCTTCTTCTGAAATTTCAAAAGGAATTTCTGGCATTTGATAACTTAAATGTTCACTTGGTTTCACCCACTGTATTGTTTCGTGCCCTGATTGTTTATGAATAATATCTATCCACATATCTTCAATATCTTGCCATTTATCTTTTACATCTTGGCGACCTTGATTTTTTACAGTTTCCAAGCCATCATCTTCGATATAGCAAGCAAATATCTCTTTATCATTTTGAGGCACTCCTGCTGTAAAAATAAAAATTGACGTTGTCACACCTTCTGAAAATACTTTTTCGGGTAATTTAATAATCTTTTCAAGCGTGCTATGTTTTAATAATTTTTTACCCCTACCATCTTTTTCCAATTTTTTATCAGGTAGAATGAAAGCGCACTTTGTATTTTGTGGCACATTTTTCAACACGTTATCTACAATAGTCAAACAACCATATTTTGTTTCAAACGGTGGATTCATAAGAACCTTTGTAATTTTCTTACTTCTAATCCATTCGCAAGCTTCCAAGGTTCTACTATCTAAATGTTCTAAATTTGTTTTTCCGTCCTTATGAATCAACATATTTGCACAAGCAAGTGCGAATATTTCTCTATCAAATTCTATACCAAACAATTGAGATTCTTTAATTTGTCCCGCTTTTTTAGTTTTTACACCACCTGCTTCCTTCATCATATTACACATTGCTTTAACAAGAAATGCGCCCGAACCACAAGCAGCATCTAATACTTTATCGTTTTGATTTACACCAATCAAGCGATACATAAAAGAAGTAATATGGTCAGGTGTAAATACTTGTCCAGATTCAGATTTGCCTTTATAACGGTTAAATTCATTAAAGAAAATACCCATTACATCTTCACCATTCCAATAATCTGAATTAACACACTCTGAAATTTCAGAAACCCAAACAATAAAATTATTTATTGCTTCTTGGTTAGTCGTATTATTCATTTTAATTTCAGCGTAAACTTCCGTCAATAAATCAAGTTTTAAGTTTTGTTTTCTGCTTTCTTCTAATGATTTATTTAACGTACTCAAAATAGAATTTTTCATTAAAGAAAAACTCATATCTTTAATGAGCATAGCACCATATCTCTTTGCTACCAATGCACAAGCCGTAAAAATCATTCTATGATAAAGATTTTTAATACCAAACTCAGTATGCAGACAATCATTTATCTTTTTGGTTAAATTATAAATTTTTTGTTTGTCTATGGTGTTTTTTGTAAAAAGTTCGATATAATAACTTTTATCTTGTAATACATTAGAAAGCCCTTCAAGCTCTA
>JAZNFR010000094.1:0-5333 GCA_045576055.1 Eubacteriales bacterium | reverse complement strand
CTGGTGCACCCTGTCGAATGGAACGAGTTGCCAAATACAATCGTTTACTGGAAATTGAAGACGAAATATATAGATAACGGTAGTTTTATGGGGAGGAAAAATCCTCCCCTTTATCTTTTACATACATAAAATACTAATTTTTGCTATTGACTTTTTATATATAGTTATGTTATACTACTAATGTTATATTACAAGCTGTGATATAAGGTCATACTATCCGGGGCGGTAGCGGTGCCCTCTTCCTGAAATCCGCTATATGCAGGGGAGAATTCCCGTTTTGAGGGGTATTCTTGTGTGGTCAGCACTTGTGGAAGAAGCGTTGACAGATGAGTCTTACGCAATTGTCGGCTGTGAACCGTGTCAGATGGGGGACCAAGCAGCACTAAGCGGTTGTGATGATGTGCCGTGAGAGTGCTTGTCTCGAGCCTATTTCACATGATAGCGCGCGTAAGAATATTTCGATTGCGGGGTATGATCTTATATTGCAGCTTGTTTTTATATTTTAGTTATAACACGACTTATTGTTTCAGCCCACTGGGTTGAGGAAGGAGAAATATGCATCAGGCTCTTTATAGAAAATATCGCCCTAGCGTTTTTGGTGATGTTCATGGTCAAGACCATATTACATCTATTTTGCGCTACGAATCACTAACTGGTTCTGTATCACACGCGTACTTATTTTCGGGCTCGCGTGGAACTGGTAAAACAACATGCGCAAAGATTCTTGCTAAAAGTGTTAACTGCCTTAATTTGCAAGATGGAAACCCTTGCGGTGAGTGTGAAAATTGTCGTGCAATTGATGATGGCACTACAACCGATGTTTTAGAGATGGATGCAGCTACAAACACAGGCGTTGACTACATTCGTGAGCTTCGTGAAAACGTAATGTACACCCCTGCTATTCTCAAAAAGCGTGTTTACATAATTGACGAAGCACACATGCTATCCGATAGTGCATTCAACGCACTTCTTAAGACAATAGAAGAACCACCGGATCATGTTCTTTTCATCTTTGCTACAACCGAGCAGCACAAAATTCCAGCAACTATCATCTCTAGATGCCAGCGCTTTGAGTTTAGAAGGATTTCAATTCCTTCACTCGTTTCACGTCTTAGCTATATTGCCGAAAGCGAAGGAATCAACGCATCTAAAGAGGCGCTTGCAGTAATTGCAAAAACTGCCCAAGGTGGTATGCGTGATGCAATTAGCCTTATGGAGCTTTGCGCACGTGCAGATGAAACTGTTTCTGTTGAATCAGTAAACAAAATCCTTGGTACAAGCTCATATGAAAAAATGGGCGCTGTTGCTAAAAGCATTGCTAACAAGGAATATTCTGTCCTTTTTGACACAATAAACGAGGTTGTAACCTCATCTAAAGATATTTTAGTTTTCTTTGCAGATTTAACATCATTTTATCGCGATATGATGGTTGTTAAATCCTCTGCTAGTCAAGCATATCTCGAGCTAATTGATAGCGAGGCAGAAATTGTTAAGGAGGCAAGTAGCCACTTTAATATGGCAACCCTTCTCTACCACATTTCCTTGCTTGATTCTGCTTATTTAAATATGCAAAGGAATCCCACAACCAAAAGACTAACCGCTGAAATTACATTGATGAAAATGTGCGATCCTCGCCTTTCTGATACACCTGATGCGCTAATTTCTAGGGTGCAATCACTTGAGGACAAGCTTACACTTCTTTCACGTGGTGTAAAAATAGATGATAGTGAAGCAAAAAGTGATGTCAAGGTAAAGGACGCTTCCACAAGCGAAACTAAGGCTGAACCAAGCATAAGCGAATCTAAAGCCAACATAGAAAAAGCACCACCACAAGCTAGTGAAAAGGTAAGCGAAATATACTCATGGAACGAGGTTGCTACTAAAGTAGGCGAATCCGACCAAAGCGTATTCGGCTTTGTAAATAAAGCGCGTTGCTTTTACAAGGGTGGCAAATATTATATCGTTTGTGAAAACGAATTTTCAAAGAGTATTTTAAGCGTTGAAGCAACAAAATCGCTCATTTTCAATGCGATGATGCTTTGTGACATAAAGATTCAAGCAATTTCCCAGCTTGAAATCATAACCAACAAAAAAACAGCCAATAAAAACGGCTTAGAAGAATTTTAAGAGGTAAACTTATGAGAGCTAATATTCCAAAAGGTCCTAGCATGAACGAAATGATTCGTCAAGCACAAAAAATGCAAGAGGATATGCAAACAAAGCAAGCTGAGCTTGATGAAAGAACCTACGATGTTTCCGCTGGTGGTGGCGTTGTAAAGGTTAAAATCAATGGTAAAAAAGAGATTCTTAATATTGACATTTCTCCTGAAATCGTTGACCCAGATGATATCGAAACCTTGCAGGATATTGTAGTTGCTGCTGTTAACGAGGCTATCAAAAAAGTAGATTCTACAAACGAGATGGAAATGAATAAAATAACAGGCGGCATGGGCATGGGTATGCCTGGTATGTTTTAATGGAGACACTCGTTAAACCATTACAAACGCTTATTGAGAAGTTCCGTTCTCTTGATGGTGTAGGTAAAAAAAGTGCTATGAGAATGGCGTTCTCCGTGCTTGATATGGATAACTCCGAGGTTTATGATTTTGCCCAAGCAATACTTGATGCAAAAACTCAAATTGGACTCTGCTCCGTTTGTCAAAACCTTTCAAGCGAAGAGATTTGTCCTATTTGTGATAGTACAACACGCGACCATTCACTTGTTTGCGTTGTTGAAGACTACCAAGCTGTTATAGCTTTTGAAAAGGTCAAGGAATTCAAGGGTGTTTATCACGTTTTACATGGTACAATTTCCCCTATGAAATCAATTGGACCTGACAAATTAAAGATTAAAGAGCTTCTTGCCCGTATAGGCGAAGGTGAAATTAAAGAAGTTATTGTTGCCACAAACCACACGGTTGAGGGCGAGGCAACTGCAATGTATCTATCAAAAATCCTAAAGCCACTCGATATCAAGGTTACAAGACTTGCAACTGGTTTACCAGTTGGCTCCGACCTTGAATACGCAGATGAAGTAACGCTTTATCGTGCGCTACTAGGTAGAAGGGATATTTAATGGATTATTTGTTTTTTGACATTGAATGTGCTAACTGCTTTGGCGGAAGAGGTAAAATTTGCTCATTTGGATATGTTTTAACCGATGAGAATTATAATATTAAGCAAAAAAGCGACATTTTAATCAATCCTCATTCAAAGTTCCATTTACACGGTCACGGTAATCATCCTGGCATTGAGCTTGGATACGAGGAGGATGAATTTTTTGCTTCTCCAGATTTTAAATTTTATTATCCAATCATCAAGGACCTATTAACGCGTGAAAATACAATAAAATTCGGTTTTTCTGTTCTTTCAGATGCAAACTTTATAAAAAGTGAATGCCAACGGTTTTCACGTCATCTTTTTGATTATGATTTCATTGATGTTCAGCGAATTTATACGGATTATAAAGAGCTTGAAAACACTCCTGGATTAATCAAGTGTGCCGCTGAATATGGTGTTACCGAAACGCAAGAGATACATAAAAGTGATGACGACTCATACTTTACAATGCGAGTCATGAAAGGTCTTTCCGAGGAAACAGGTCTTTCTGCAAATGAATTGATTGAAAAATATCCATTGTGCAAATGCTGGAGCAAGGATGGCGAAATAGGCTCAGAGTTTTTCATCTACAAGGAAGCTCAAAAGGCAAACAAGCTATCCAAGATGGAAAAGCTTACTGGCAGTCCACGTTCAAATTGGATTCACTCATCAGAAGAAAATGCAACATCCTTTGCAACCTATTTAAAGCGTGTATTTATTAACCGAAAGGATCGCACCTTCCTTTCAGGCAAAAAGGTATGTATTAGTTCTCTATTTGAGGAATATCATTATAATGAAATGATGAATATTGTATCTTTACTTGCTATGCACGGTGCAAAATACACACGTCACGCATTTGGAGCCGATATTTTCGTCACTCACGAGATAATTGGTAAGAATAGCGAGCCGTATCGTTGCTATCGAAAGGAACGCGCTATTGACGCCCTATCGCATGGCAGAAATGTAGAATTCATGGAGCTTGAAACACTGCTCTTGCTTTTACACACTGATTTGGAAGCAATTAGCGTATTAGATAAAGAAAAGCTAGCTCCTTTAAAAAACAAGTTTTTCTCAAAGCTTGTTAAAGAATAATAAAATAGACACTCCCCTTATATTATCCACTGGAATTCACTTTGGATAGCTCGGTAAAGCCGGGTTTTAGTTTTGGGAGTGTCTTTTTTTGCAATGTAACATCAAATGTTACAAAAAAATATTAAATGCACACTCTATTTGATTGATTTTTGCTTTGAAAAGTTATATAATTAACTTGACAGCAAAAGGAGGATTATCTATGGAAAACAAGTATTTTGGAGAAAATGTCTGCTTTTTTAGAAAAAAAGCTAAAATAACGCAAGAGGATTTAGCTGAAAAGCTTAACGTAACTAGACAAACGGTATCAAGATGGGAAAACGACTCTGCCCTGCCTGATGTTGAAACACTTATCAAGCTCTGTGATCTTTTCGATTGTGATATGGATACATTAGTGCGAAAAAACGCAGAAAAACTCACTACTTCTCTCGAAAAAATCGCAGAAAACGAGACACAGGGTGGGGAGAATTCACTATCAAGTGCACAACTTGAAAATGATAATGCAACAAAAGAACAAGAATGTGAAGCTCTTGAAACACCTGCAGTCTATGACAAGCATATGAATAGATTTGCGCTTTTAATCGGTCTTGGTATAGCGCTCATATTAATTGGCGTTGCAGCAATGTTTTTAATAAATGCATTCACTTCTTTTGAGGTATTGCCAATTGTTTTTCTTCTTTTATTTATTGCAATAGCTGTTTCACTATTTATTTTTGGTGGATTATCACACGAGGCATTCAAAAAAGAGCATCCAACTGTTACGCCTTATCCTAAAAATGAGGTTTTAAAGGGAAGCAAGCTCTTTGCCATTTCTGTTTCTCTTGCTACTTCTTTGATTTTGGTTAGTGTATGTATGATAATCTTCTGCTTACACGATGATAGTAGCTTCCCTTCAGCTTTTACAAGCTATGATTCTTGGTCTGATTTTATAATGGGACTATTCTTTATTTTCCTTTCAGTTTCACTATTTATATATGTTTATTCGGGAATTATAAAGGACAAGCTTGATGTTGAAAAGTACAATAACGATGATGAAAAAGAAAAAAAGCATATTATGCATCAAAACAAGGGAATCGAAGCTGTAAAATCAATAATAATGATGCTCGCCACCGTTGTGTTCTTAGTGTTGGGCTTTGGATTTGGAC
>JAZNFR010000093.1:0-1537 GCA_045576055.1 Eubacteriales bacterium | reverse complement strand
TTTGCAAAAAGGGATAGGATATTTTATTTTAAAATTGATATTTGAGAGGAGATATAAAATGATTGAAGAAAAGATTCCTTATAAAATATATTTAAGTGAAAATGAGCTTCCAAAGCAATGGTATAACTTACGTGCTGATATGGTAAACAAGCCAGCACCACTTTTAAATCCAAAGACAATGAAGCCAATTACAAAGGAAGAATTGCAGGGTGTATTCTGCGATGAGCTTATCGACCAAGAGCTTGATGAAACAACACCGTATTTTGATATTCCAACACCAATTCGCGACTTCTATAAAATGTTTAGACCAGCTCCACTTATAAGGGCATACTGCCTTGAAGAAAAGCTTGGCACTCCTGCCAAGATTTATTATAAGTTTGAGGGCAACAACACAAGTGGTAGCCATAAGCTAAACTCTGCTATTGCTCAAGCATATTACGCAAAGGAGCAGGGCTTGAAGGGTGTAACAACCGAAACGGGCGCAGGTCAATGGGGCACAGCCCTTTCAATGGCATCTGCATACTTTGGACTTGACTGTAAGGTTTATATGGTTAAGGTTTCATATGAGCAAAAGCCATTCAGACGTGAGGTTATGCGCACATATGGTGCATCAGTTACTCCATCTCCATCTATGGAAACAGAGGTTGGCAGAAAAATTCTCGAAAAATTCCCTGGCACAACAGGAAGCCTTGGCTGTGCAATTTCAGAGGCTGTTGAAAAGGCTTCAACAACTGAGGGCTATCGTTACGTTCTTGGTAGCGTTTTGAACCAGGTCCTTTTACACCAAACAGTTATAGGTCTTGAAACAAAGGCGGCACTTGATAAATATAATGTAAAAGCAGATATTATTATCGGCTGTGCCGGTGGTGGCTCAAACCTCGGTGGTCTTATTGCCCCATTTATGAGAGAAAAAATCAAGGGTGTACGCGACTATCGCATAATCGCTGTTGAGCCAGAATCATGCCCAAGCTTTACTCGCGGTAAATATGCATATGACTATTGCGACACTGGTATGATCTGCCCACTTGCAAAGATGTACACACTTGGCAGTGGCTTTATTCCAGCTGCAACCCATTCTGGTGGACTTCGTTATCACGGAATGAACCCAATTTTATCTCAGCTTTATGATGATGGACTTATGGAGGCTGTAACTGTAAAGCAAACAGAGGTCTTTGCAGCAGCGCAGGAGTTTGCTCGCGTTGAGGGTATTTTGCCAGCTCCAGAAAGCTCACACGCAATCAAGGTTGCAATTGACGAAGCGCTCAAGTGCAAGGAAACAGGCGAGGAAAAAACAATCGTATTCGGTCTTACAGGAACAGGCTACTTTGATATGGTTGCATATCAAAAGTTCAACGATGGCAAGATGACCGACTATGCCCCAACAGACGAGGAAATTGAAAAAGGACTTTCATCACTTCCTAAATTTGATATATAATTAAAAAGCGAGGATTTTCCTCGCTTTTTAATTTTTACAAAACTTTAACAAAACATTTTCATAACAAATACTTCATTTTGACAAAACATAAAAAAGCGAAAT
>JAZNFR010000092.1:0-5738 GCA_045576055.1 Eubacteriales bacterium | reverse complement strand
GTCATAAATTTTCAAAAAGTCTTGCTTTGGCGCATAAACCATAGCTAGACTTCTCTTTCCGTTTTCTCCCTCTACAGCCCCATTTGCAATGTCGCATTTTGCGCCACTTGCGTATCCGTTTTGGGCATTATTTGCGACACTCCTCTGCGTATTTTGAGTTTTTTCAACTGTATTTCTCTGTCCATATAGACCAAGAAATTTTGTGAAATCGTCAAAGTCATTTCTTTGACTATTTCTATTTGAATTCAATCTCATATTATTCTCCATTCTGAACGGAAATCCCGTTCATTACATAATATGACAAATTTTGACATAGGGACACATTTTACATTTATTATACAAATATTTTTGGCTAATGTATTCCTTTTTTAAAATTATAGTGCTATAATGATATATAGGTTCAATTCTTAAAAGAATGAAGGAGATTAATGGACTATGAAAATCGTTATAATCGGTCTTGGCACGGTAGGTAAAACTGTACTTAAAAACCTTTCCGGCAAGGGCCACACAATCACAATTATTGACGAGGACAAGGACAAAATTGAAAATTTAATCGAAAGATACGATGTTTTTGGTATTGTTGGAAACGGTGCATGCATGGACATTCAAAAGGAAGCGCGCATGCAGGACGCCGATCTCGCCATCGCCCTTGCTCAAAGTGATGAATTAAATGTTTTCGCTTGTCTTGTTGCTAAAAATCTTGGTGTTCAAAACACAATCGCACGTGTAAGGAACCCAGACTACGCTAGTCAGATTATGGAAATGAAGGATCAGCTTGGCATCTCAATGATTGTCAACCCTGAAAAGGAAACTGCCGATGAAATTTTCAACCTAATAAATCTCCCTTCGGTTTCAAATGTTGAGCACTTTGCAAATGGCCGAGCCTTACTTGTTGAAATCATTGTTGAAAAGAACTGTAAGCTTGTTGGAGAAACGCTGTTCTCTCTTGGCAGAAAGCTAAATACAAAAGTTCTTGTTTGTGCTGTTCAAAGAGGCAACGAGGTTATGATTCCTTCAGGCAACTTTAGATTTACTGAGGGCGACAAGGTTCACTTTACATCAGATGCAAATTCATTACGCGACTTTTTGGCAGAGGTCAACCTTGAAAAGGATCCATTTAAAAATGTAATGATTATCGGCGAGGGCAAAATTCCATTTTATTTAGCTGAGCAGCTTTCCCAAAAGAAATTCAACATCAAGTTAGTTGCATCTGACAAGGAAACAGCTGAGGAATTTGCCGAGGCGCTTCCTCGCACCACAGTTATTCTTGGCAACGGCACACAGCACGACCTTTTAGTTGAGGAAGGCATTGAGGCAATGGACGCCTTTGTTGCTCTTACCGATATTGACGAGGAAAATATGATAGTTTCAATGTTTGCGAACAAAATGAACGTAAAAAGAACTATCACTCAAATAAAAAGCGATGAGCTCTATGGAATGCTTAGCGAACTTGGTATTGAAAACAACGTTTCTCCTAAGAGCATTGTTGCTAACAAGATTATAAGCTATATTCGTGCTTATGCAAACAAAAGAGGAAGTAACATTTTAACTCTTTACCGCCTTGTTAATAATCAAGTTGAAGCGCTTGAATTCAGCGCTAGAAAATGGGAGCGTTTCTATGACAAGCCACTCAAAACCCTTAGAATCAAGGAGAATTGCCTTATCGCTTGTATCATACGCAAGGATGAGGTTATTATCCCTGACGGTAACTCGACAATTTCATTGGGAGACAACGTAATCGTTGTAACAACTCACAAGAATTTTGATGACTTAAATGACGTTTTTGAATAAGGTGACTGTTTATGAATTTTAAATTACTTGGCAAAATACTTGGCAAAATTATGATTTTGGAAAGCATTTTGATGATGGCGCCATTAGCAGTTAGTATCATTTACAAGGAATACAGCAAGAATACCTTCATAGGAAGTGCTGTTGTTGATGGTTCGCTCGTTCAAAATTACGGAGGCATTAAATACATTCTTGCCTTTGCCATTCCAATCGTCATTTTGCTAACATTAGGGATTATATTACAATTCCCCAAGCCCGAAAGGAAATCTCTCTACCAAAAAGAGGGCTTTGCCCTTGTTGCTATGGTTTGGATTGTAATGACACTTTTTGGAGCTGTTCCATTTGTCATAAACGGCAACATTCCAAATTATATTGATGCTTGCTTTGAAATTATGTCAGGCTTTACTACGACAGGTGCAAGCGTAATTGATAATATCACTCTTATGGCTCATTCTACTCTATTTTGGCGTAGCTTTTCACACTGGATTGGTGGTATGGGTATACTTGTGTTCGTTCTTATTTTCATTCCCGAAAGCAAGGACGGCTCTGCCATGCACCTTCTCCGTGCAGAGAGCCCCGGTCCTCAGGTTGGTAAGATAGTTTCGAAGATGAGGGCAACTGCAAGAATTTTATACCTAATTTATTTGGGTATGACTGTTATCTTGGCTTCCATTCTTATAATAGGTCCACTAATTGACACTAATGCTGCCCTACAGGCTACCGGCATTGACTACAGTGGAGACAAGGTTTTCCACGCTCTGCTTACCGCATTTGGATGTGCGGGCACGGGTGGGTTCGGCTCTATCCCTAACAGCTTACAATATTTTACGCCATTTGCACAATACACCGTTTCTATTTCACTGCTCTTATTCGGTATAAACTTCACTATGTACTATTTGATTTTGATAGGCAAAATCAAGGATGTTTTCCGTAGTGAAGAAATTAAAACATATTTTTCAATTATAATTGCAGCTGTTGGACTTGTTTTTATTTCGTTAAAGTTAGGCGGCTTAATAGACTCATTTGCGATACCGCAGAATTATAATACAACAGAAGAGGCATTTAGACATTCGCTTTTCCAAGTGGCTTCTATCCTTACCACCGCGGGATTTTCCTCAACCGACTATGACGTTTGGCCTGTGCTTGGCAAAATGGTTCTTGTAATTTGTATGCTAATGGGTGCGATGGCTGGTTCAACCGCAGGTGGCATCAAAACATCACGTATTGTTATGGCGGTAAAAGGCTCATATATCAACATAAGAAAAACCATCAATCCACGATACGTACCAAAGGCTAAATTCGAGGGTAAGCTGCTTGAAGAAAAGACAATAAATGACGTATTTGCATTTATAACGATGTATGCGTGCGTATTTGTTCTTGCGATGTTCATTATATCATTTGACCCTGTAAATGGTACCACTGTGCTTATCAATTCCGATGCCGGCACCGGGCGCGAGGTCACCCATGGTTTCTTCTCTAACTTTTCAGCTGTTGCATCGTGTATGTCAAATATAGGCCCAGGCTTTGAGGCTGTTGGCCCTTATGCAAGCTTCTCAGGCTACAACTGGTTCTCAACTCTTATTTTGACATTTACAATGCTTATAGGCAGACTTGAAATACTTCCTGTACTTATCTTGTTTAGCCCACGCACATGGAAGAAAATATAACAAAAAGGGGTTTTTGAAAAGCCCCTTTACTTTTTTATCAAAAAATGATATAATTATTAAAACACTTTCACAGGAGTTCTTATATGAGGGGCAAATTTAAAATTTCTCCTGCACAAATCACTGTGCTCGGATTTTTGTTATTAATTCTTCTTGGAACACTGTTGCTTTGTCTTCCCTTCGCCAGCGCCGGAGACAGCGTTCATTTCGTTGATGCTCTATTTACTGCAACAAGTGCAACATGTGTTACTGGTCTTTCAACTGTAACAACAGCGACACAATGGACCTTATTTGGAAAAATTGTTATAATTTTTATGATACAAATTGGCGGTATTGGGTTTATGACGTTTATGTCATTGACCACTATCGTTAAAAAAAGTGCTAGCTTATCAAAAAGAAAGCTTCTTATGCAATCCGCCGGTTCGATTGAACTAAATGGGGTAATTAAGCTTATTCAAAGAGTTTTACTCGGAACTTTTTTCATTGAAGCTATCGGTGCTATAGTCCTTTCCATAAGATTTTGGGTCAGAGGTCTTTCTTTTATCAAAGGGCTTTGGTATGGCATTTTCCACTCCATTTCAGCATTTTGTAACGCAGGCTTTGATATTTTAGGTGACAGTTCACTTGCAGACTATCAAAGCGACCCGACTATTTTGATTACCATTGCTTGCCTTATCATAATTGGTGGTATAGGTTTTTTAGTTTGGGGAGATTTCACAGCCCATGGCTTTAGATTTAAAAAATATCAGCTTCACAGCAAAATAGTTGTTGTTACAACAGCCTTTTTACTTGTCGGCGGAACACTAATATTTTACTTCACAGAAAAAAACGATGCCTTAGCTAACTTTAGCGAAGGCGACAGATGGTTAAATGCATTCTTTGAATCAGTTACTCTGCGTACCGCAGGCTTTGCCTCATTTGACCAAGCTGCTCTTTCCGATGGCGGATCATTTGTTTCATATGTTCTTATGCTTATTGGTGGCTCTCCGGGATCAACCGCAGGTGGTATTAAAACGGTCACCTTCGCAATCGTTATACTAAATGCAATAAGCTTCGCGCGCAACAGGGATAGTATCACTATATATAAAAAACGAATTCAAGATACAACCGTTAAGCATGCCTGCGCTATTATTTCAATTTATTTTGTGGCTACCTGCCTCGTTACTGTTATTGTCGCGCTAATAGAGCCGTTTCCTCTTGACGATATTATATTTGAGGTCGTATCAGCTGTTGGAACTGTCGGTCTTACAAAGGGCATAACCACCTCTCTTTCGATCGCTTCTAAGCTGATTTTATGCTTAACAATGTTCTTTGGACGTATGGGTGGGCTTACACTTTTACTTGCATTTGCCGAAAAAAGAAATCAAATAAAGTTAGAAAGACCTTATGATAAGGTATTAATTGGATAGTGAGGAATTTTATGAAAGCTAAATCAATTTTAATTATTGGAATGGGGCGCTTTGGCAGACACCTTGCGCTTCGTATGCTTGATCTTGGTAATGACGTTATGATTGTCGACAACGATGCTTCAATTATTGACATGATGTCATCAAAATGTCCTGATGCACAAATCGGAGATTGCACAAACGAAAATGTACTAAAGGCACTTGGCGTTCACGCATTTGATATTTGCTTTGTTACAATAGGAGAAAATTTCCAATCATCACTTGTTATAACATCGCTTTTAAAATCCTTGGGGGCAAAATGTGTAGTTGCAAAGGCTAACCAAACAATTCAAGCCGATTTGCTTCGCAAAATCGGTGCCGACGAGGTTATTTATCCCGAAAAGGAAATTGCTGAAAAGGTTGCCATTCGCTACAACTCTGACAATATTTTTGACTTTATCCCTCTAACAAGTGAATTTTCAATTTATGAGGTGCCGGTTTTGCGTGATTGGGTCGGCAAAACCATCATCGAGGTAAATGTTCGTAAAAACTTCAACATAAGCATTGTTGCAATTAAATCTGGCAATACTCTAAATCCTGTACCAAGTCCTGACTATGTTTTCAACCGTGATGACCATATAGTTATTATTGGTCAAGCGAGTGATGTTTTCAAAATTACTTCAAAAGCATAAAAAAATGCTGTCCCGAGGGACAGCATTTTCTTTTTCTGAGCTAAATTAGATCTCTGCGAAGTACTTAATTGTACGAACCATTTGGCTTGTGTATGAGTTTTCGTTGTCATACCATGAAACAACTTGTACTTGGTATGTGTCATCGTCAATCTTAGCTACCATTGTTTGTGTAGCGTCGAAGAGTGAACCATAGCTCATACCGATAACGT